>JBAXOO010000201.1:0-4142 GCA_037133235.1 Cyanobium sp. ELA507 | reverse complement strand
CCCTGAACCGCTCCGATTACTGGGAGGTGCTGGAGCTCGAGCCTGGTGCCGACGCGGCCAGCTTGAAGCGAGCTTTCCGGCAGCAGGCACGCCGCTGGCATCCGGACCTCAATGGCAGCGATCCCGTGGCCGAGGAGCGCTTCAAGCAAGTGAATGAGGCCTATGCCGTGCTCTCCGACCCCCGGCGCCGGCGGGTCTGGGAACAGGGCGAGGCCTCGGCCGATGGCACCTCCGGCGAAACCGATCCCTTCGCTAGCGGGTTTCCCAGTTTTGAGGCCTATCTGGATCGGCTGTTTGGCCGGGATGGGGGCCAGCGAACAGCTCGGGAGCAGGAGGGTGGCGATCAACCCTTGGACGATGACGACGCGGCAGGCCCGGCCCAACCTGGCTTTCCTCAGGATGAACCATCTGACCCGGAGGGGCCCGGCGGCGGCGGCTGGGCCGGCTGGTCGCCGCGCCGCGATAGCAGCGTGACCCCCTCCCCCTCCCCACCGCCGCCGGTGCGGGCCGCCAGCGATGCTGAAAGCTTGGTGGAGCTCACCCCCGAGCAGGCCCTGACCGGTGAACGGGTGCAGATCGAGCTGGCCGATGGGCTGCTGGTGGAGGTCACAACCCCGGCCCTGGCTGGGGACGGCTGGCGTCTCCGCTTGGCCGGCGTGACCCCGGGGGGAGGCGACCACTTCCTGCAGCTGCGGGTGCGTACGGCTGAAGGCCTGCGGATTGACGGCCTGCGGGTGCTCTATCAACTGGATTTGAGCCCGGCCGATGCCGCCCTGGGATGCCAGGCCGTGGTGCCCACCCTGCAGGGTGAGGTGCGCCTGCGGGTACCGGCGGGATCATCCAGTGGTCGATTGCTGCGCCTGCGGGGAAGGGGCCTCGAGGATGGCGAGCGGATCGGTGACCAACTGGTGGAGGTGCGGATCGTGGTGCCCGAGTCGCTCGATGCGGCGGAGGAGGCCCTCTACGGCAGGCTTCGCCAACTCGCCCAGGAGCGTGACGAGGAGGATGGCAGCTCGGGGGGCGGGTGACACACTGAGCCAGCGTTACGGCCGGATCCATGGCTGGCATTTCTTCACCGATGCGGGTGCATGTGTTGCTCTTCGATGCCGGCGGCGACCAGGAGGGCATCCACTCGATCGAGCTCAACGGCCGCACCGTGGTGCTGCTGTTTGAGGACCCCGACGATGCGGTGCGGTATGCCGGCCTGCTGGAGGCCCAGGATTTCCCAGTGCCCACGGTGGAGTCGTTGGATCGGGAGGAATTGGAGCTCTTCTGCAGCCAGGCCGGTTACGAGGCCCGCTTCGTTCCGGCCGGCTTCCTGCCCCGCAGCGATGAGGAGCGCCTACTGATTGCCCCGCCCGAACGGAACATGGACGTGAGTCTGTGGAAGGAGGAGGCGGAAGCCGCCGCCGCCGCCTCCGTCGATGAGGGGGAGACCAGCACGGCGATCCAGGATCCCGAACTGGAGGCTTTCCGGCGCCGGCTTGAGGGGTTGCTGTGAGCCCATCCAACCAAGGCCTCGATCGGGGCCACCTGCTCACCGAGCAGGCCAACCCCGCCAGTGAAGGGCTCGACCAGCTGCCCACGGCGGATCTGGTGCAACTGTTTTGCGAGAACGACCTCCAACCCCAGCGGGCCGTAGCTGGGGCTGCTCCGGCCCTTACGGCCGCGGTGGATGCCATCGCCGCCCGGCTGGCCCAGGGGGGGCGTCTCTTCTACCTGGGGGCGGGCACCTCGGGCCGCCTCGGGGTGTTGGATGCGGCCGAATGCCCCCCCACCTTCTGCTCTCCCCCCGAGTTGGTGCAAGGGGTGCTGGCCGGTGGCGCCGCCGCCCTGCTTCGCAGCTCGGAGGGGTTGGAAGATCGCTTCGATGCGGGCCCGGCTGACCTGAAGGAACGGGGCTTCGGCCCCGCCGATGCCCTGGTGGGGATCGCCGCCGGCGGCACCACGCCCTACGTGCTCGGTGGCCTCAGCTATGCGGTGGAAATCGGTGCCCTGGCGATCGCCATGGCCTGCGTCCCCGCCGAGCAGGTGCCGATGCCCTGTGCCATCGACATTCGTTTGCTGACCGGGCCCGAACTGCTCACCGGCTCGACCCGGCTGAAGGCGGGCACCGCCACCAAGATGGCCCTCAACATCCTCTCCACCGGGGCGATGGTGCGGCTAGGCAAGGTGCACGGCAACCGCATGGTGGATGTGGCCGTGACCAACAGCAAGCTGGAGGACCGGGCCCTGCGCATCCTCTGCGACCTGGCTGGCATCGATCGCCCCCGGGCCGTTGCGTTGCTGGCGGCCGCCGATGGCTCGGTGAAGCTGGCCCTGCTCATGGCGTTGACGGGCCAGGATGCGGCAATCGCCGCCCAAAATCTGACCGCCAGTGGTGGGTCCCTGCGTTCGGCCCTCACGGCGATGGCAGCGGATTGATCGGTACGCCCCGGCTGGATCAGTTGGCGCTGGATCCGTTGGCTAGGCGCTCGGCGGACACCACGATCCAGAGGCGTCGATCTTTGCCGCCGCTTTGGGCTGCTGACGTCCCGGTGTAGACGGCCACCAGGCCATTGGGCCCGGTTTTGCGGAGACCGGGTTGATAGCCGTAACGGGCTCCGTGATTGGCCAGGCTGGTGGCCGACCGCAGGCCAATCGCCTGGGCGGCCCTGCTGCTGGGCAGGGCCGGTTCGGTGGCGAGGCTGGCCAGTTGGGCGGAGCTCACCGGGGCAGCATCGCTGCCGGTTGGGGCGGTGGCTTGCTGGTGAGGCGCAACGGGTTCGGGCGGCAATCGCCGCTCCAGGGCTTCGAGGCGGCTCACCAGTGCCTCCAGGGAACCTTCGGCCTGGGATGGCGCCGCGTTAGCGGCCGTTTCCGTCGCTTTTGGCGCAGCTTGGGGCTGCTCCAGCTTCCGGCGTCGGAACATCATCATCGAGAGCATCCCCACCGGAAACACCCCGATCAGCTCCCAACCCTGGCTGCCCTGGCCATTGAGGAAGCCTTGCAATTGTTGGGCGGGATGCTGGGGTGGACTCACGGCCCCCTGGCCGGCCCCACCTTCGTAAAGGTGGGGGAATTCCTGTTTTAAAAACGATTCGGAAAAGACCCGGGGGTTCCCCCCATCCCGGCTACCCGGTGCTTCGCCAGCAGGAGAATCCGCTGCGGCTTCTGGGGCCGCCGGCTTGGGCGGCTCCACATTGATGTGGATGACCAGGTACTCCCAGGCTTCCATGGCCAGCTCCGTAGGGGGGGTCTCCAAGATCTCAGCCGGTGTAGGGGCCCCAGTAGGGAGCGGTGAGCAGGTCCGTGCGCTGGCGTGTCTCGGGCGGGACCGCCGCCTGGGGGGTCATCAGCGCATGGCGAAGGGCGTGGTGGGCGGCGCTGGGCGGCCTCAGGGCCCCGACCCGTTCGGCGGCCATGGCCACAATCTTCTGGGCCAGATCGGCATTGCTGCGGAGGTTATCGATCACCATCTCCACGGTCACGGCGTCGTGGTCCTGGTGCCAGCAGTCGTAGTCGGTGACCATTGCCAGCGTGCTGTAGGCCATTTCCGCCTCCCGGGCCAGGCGGGCTTCCGTGTGGTTGGTCATGCCGATCACCGAACAACCCCAGGAGCGGTAAAGCTCCGATTCGGCGCGGGTGGAGAAGGCGGGGCCCTCCATGCAGAGGTAGGTGCCGCCGCGGTGCAGGGTGCGACCAGCAGGCATCAGGCTTTCGCCCACATCGGCAAGGATGCGGCTGAGCACGGGGCAGAAGGGATCGGCCACGCCAACGTGGGCGACCAGCCCTTCGCCGAAGAAGCTGAGCGGGCGCTGGTGGGTGCGGTCGATGAACTGATCCGGCACCAACATGTCGAGGGGTTGGTGCTGTTCCTGCAGGGAGCCCACGGCGGAAACCGAAAGGATCCAGCGCACGCCTAGGGAACGCAGGGCCCAGAGGTTGGCCCGGTAGGGGACTTCGGTGGGCGTAAAGGAGTGGTGACGCCCATGCCGGGCTAGGAACACCACCTCCAGATCGCCGATCCGGCCAAGCCTGAGCTGGTCGGAAGGGGCCCCATAGGGCGTCTCGACGCTGAATTCGCGCAGATCCTCCAACCCTTCCATGGCGTAGAGGCCGCTTCCCCCCAGCACTCCGAGGCGGGCCTGGCTGAGATCGGA
>JBAXOO010000200.1:0-4146 GCA_037133235.1 Cyanobium sp. ELA507 | reverse complement strand
GCGCCTGGTTCTGGGTCGACGCACTCACCTGGCCCTCCACCGCCAGATGGGTGAGAAAGGCATTCACCGTGCGGCGTGCGTAGTGGCGAGCCTGCGGTTCCTCCCAGTACCGCTGGATCAGCCCTGGCGGACGGGCGCCAACAGGCGGCGGGTCGGATGGGGGTTCAGGTATGGCCATCTCCATCCTTTCGGATCTTTCCCCTCAGCATTCCCAGCCGCGGCTGCGGCGCCATGCTGAGTGCACCCATGAGTCACCGCCCGCTAGGGGCACCCACCACCCTCAGCCCTCGCTCCCCGCGTGGTAGCTGCTCCGCACCAGCGGGCCACTGCGCACCTGGGCGAAGCCAAGCTCCCGGGCAATGGCACCGAGCCGGGTGAACTCCTCGGGGGTCCAGTAGCGGGCCACCGGGATGTGGGCCAGGGAAGGCCGCAGGTACTGACCGAGGGTGAGGCGCTGGCAATCCACCGTTCGCAGATCCTTGAGGGCGGCCACCACCTCCTCCTCGCTTTCGCCCAAGCCCAGCATCAGGCCGCTCTTGGTGGGGATGGCGGGCGCCAGCTCCCGGGCCGCCGCCAGCAGGGCTAACGAGCGGGCGTAGGTGGCGCCGCGGCGCACCTCACCCTGCAGCCGCTCCACCGTTTCGAGGTTGTGGTTGAAGCACACCGGTTCGGCCGCCAGCACCGCAGCCAGCCGCTGCCGCTGGGCGGCGCGACCTTCCCCTTCCTCGCGGTGGCCGCCCCAGAAATCCGGGGTTAGCACCTCGATGGCAATCAGGGGGTTGCGGGCCCGGATCGCCGCCATGGTGCCGGTGAACAGGGTGGCTCCATGGTCGGCCAGGTCATCGCGGGCGACGGCGGTGAGCACCACGTAGCGCAGATCGAGGGTCTCAACCGCCTCGGCCACCCGTTCGGCCTCGCCGGAATCGAAGGGCACCGGCGCCTCTCCCTTCTCCACCTGGCAAAAGGCACAGCTGCGGGTACAGATCGGGCCGCCCAGCAGGAAGGTGGCGGTGCCGGCGGCGTAGCACTCGCCACGGTTGGGGCAGCGGCCCTCCTCACAGATCGTGTGCAGGCGCTGCTGCTTCACAACCCCCTGCACGGTTTCGAGGGCGGAGGCGTTACCAATCGGCGTGCGGATCCATTCCGGCAGCCGCTCGGCCGGGGGGATGGTGCTGTAGCGGGTCGGACGTTGGCTCATGGCGGGCTTCATTCCATCCGGCGGCGGCCCTCGAAGGCCCGGGCCAGGGTCACCTGGTCGGCATACTCCAGCTCACTGCCCACCGGCAGCCCGTAGGCGATGCGGGTGACCGTGGTGAAGGGCTTGAGCAGCCGGGCCAGGTAGAGGCTGGTGGTGTCGCCCTCGACGCTGGGGGTGAGGGCCAGGATCACCTCGCTGGCGTTCTCCCGGTCGACCCGCTCCACCAGCGGCTGGATCTGCAGCGACTCCGGACCGATGCCATCCATCGGCGAGATCACGCCACCGAGCACGTGGTATCGACCGCGGTACTCGCGGGTGCGCTCCATCGCCAGCAGGTCGCGGGAGTCGGCCACCACGCAGATCTGGCCGTTGCTGCGTTCGTCGTTGCGGCAGAGGTCACAGATCGGCTCGGCCGACAGGTGAAAGCAGCTGCGGCACTGACCCACCTGGGAGCGGGCCGCCAGCAGGGCGTCGGCGAAGGCGCGGATCTGCTCTTCGGGTTGGCGCAGCAGATGCAGGGCCAACCGCTGGGCCGTGCGCGGCCCAATGCCGGGCAGCCGCTCGAACTGGTCGATCAGCCGGGCCAAGGGTCGGGTGAAACCGCTCAGGGCTCGGTAGCAACTGGCCGAAATCTAGGCAGGGCTGGGGCCAGGCGAGAATGCTGGCTAGAGCGATTCCCCTTGCCATGGCCACCGCCACCAGACCCGAACCCCGCCGCTGGACCTCGGCCCTGGCGGGGCTGCTGCTCGCCTTGGTGCTGGTGGGCTGCAGCGCCCTGGCCGCCGGCCTCAACTCCTATCAGAGTCCGGATGGGCGCTACGCCTTCCTCTACCCCACTGGCTGGACCCGGGCGCAGGTGAGCGGCGGACCGCAAGTGGTGTTCCACGACCTGATCAACAGCGATGAAACCCTCAGCCTGGTGGTCTCAGAGGTGGGCACCGATCGGGACCTCACCGACCTGGGCAGTGCCGTGGCGGTGGGTGAAAACCTACGCCGCCGGGTGATTGCGCCGGAGGGAAGTGGCCGCGACGCCCAATTGGTGGAAGCCCGCGAACGCCAACAGGGGAGCCGCACCTTCTACGACCTTGAGTACACGGTGCACCTGGCCGACCGCGATCGCCACGAACTGGCCACCGCCGTGGTGGACAGGGGACGGCTTTATACCTTTGCCGCCAGCACCAATGAATTGCGCTGGCCCAAGGTGAAAGAGCTCTTCCATCAGGTGATCGGCTCCTTCAACCTGCTGATCTGATGGCCTTCAGCCCCGCCCGCTTCGCCTGAGCGCCATCGCCATGGAATCCACCGTGGGCACCGCCTCAGACACCGCCTCGGACACCGCCTCGGACATCGCCTTAGTGGACCAGCCTTCCCAGGGCGCCAGGGTGGCGGTGGTGGGGGCTGGCCTGGCTGGGTCGTTGCTGGCCCTGGCCTTGGCTCGAAGGGGGGTGGTGACCGCCCTGGTGGGACCGGCCAGCCCGGCGGCCTCGGAGCTCAGCTACGGCGGCATGGCCGGCCGCAGCGGCGCCCGCCAATGGCGGCAGCTTGAGCGGTGGCATGGCCCCCTCGGCTGGAGGCCCTCGCGGCTGCTGCTGCACGGCTGGCCAGCGCCGCTGCATCGCCTGCCCCCTTCCCTTCAGGCCCTGGCCACCGCCGCCCTGCCCTTCAGCCGGGTGGATGCGGTGGCCCTGGCGGCGGCCCTGCCGGCGGCCCTAAAGGCGGCTGGTGTGAAGCGGCTGGAGCACCCGGTGCGGCGGATCGAAGCCGCTGCGGCCGGCTGGCGCCTGGACCTCGGGCAGGGCCTGGGCCCTGCGGTGCCCCAGGTGGTGCTGGCGGCCGGAGCCGGCTGCCGGACCCTCTGGCCCGCCCTGCCGGAGCGGCTTCGCTTCAGCTGGGCCGGGGTGATTGCGGTGGAGCCTGAGGCCATGGACCTGGCGGGCCCCTGCCCTTGGCTGGCCGAGGCCCGCCGCGGCCGGATCGTTCAGGCCCGCCAGTGGCAAAGACCCTCCCTCGAGGCCAGGGCCGGGACCCTCACGGAGGCGGCCTGGATCGTGGATGCGGGCCTGGCCCCCTGGGGCGAGCGGATGCTGCTGGGCCAGATCAGCCTGGTGCAACCCCGCGCCGATTCCGGGCAGCCGCCCGATCCGGTTTTGATGGAAGCGCGCTTGCGCGAGGGGCTCAGCAGCCTCGACCCCCGCATCGCTGCCCTGCCGGGCCGCTTTGAGCAGGTGGCGGTGCCCTTCTGCCTTGATGGCCAACCCCTCGCCGGCGCGCTGGCTGGCGCCCCTGGCCTTTGGGCCTTCACCGGCTTCAGCGGCGCCTTCAGCGTGGTGCCGGCCTTGGCCGAAACCCTGGCCGACACCTTGGCCGAAACCCTGGCGGCTGGCGGCCCAGCGCAGCAGGCTTAGGGGTTCCGGGCTGAGAATGGCTGCATCGACCTGTGATGGCATGGCTATCCCTGCCCTGCCGGCGTTATCGCCGGTGCCCGATCTGGAGGCCCTGCTGCGGATGGGGCTGGCGGTGCTCTGTGGCCTCGCGGTGGGCCTCAACCGGGCCCACCACGGCGACCGCCCCCATCCCAACCGGCTGCGGGTGCACGTTCTGGTGGGGCTGAGCGCCTGCCTGCTGCTCCTGGCCGCCGGCCCCGGCCCCGATGCCCGCAGCCGCGCCATCCAGGGGGTGGCCACCGGCGTGGGCTTCCTCGGCGCCGGGGAAATCATGACGCCGCCCAGCTCTGGCAGTGCCCCCTATGAGGTTCGGGGCCTGAGCAGCGCCGCCTCGATCTGGTTCACCGCCGCCCTGGGCATCACCGTGGCGGCCTCCAGCCCCGTGCTGGCACTAATGGCCCTGGGGCTGGCCCTGGTGACCCTCTCGGCCCATCCCGCCAACGGGTTTCGGCGGCCGCCATCGGAGGGCTCCGGCGAACCGCTGGCCCCACCCCAGGATCCAAC
>JBAXOO010000199.1:0-4172 GCA_037133235.1 Cyanobium sp. ELA507 | reverse complement strand
GCCCTGGAGGCTGCGCAGCCGGGGATCGGCCCCAAGGGCAAGGGCAAGTCCCTGGAGGGGAAAGGCCGTGGCCCGCCAGCCATAGCGGCCCGGGTGGCCCTCCAGACGCAACGACCCGCCGCCCCGCTCCAGCCGCACGGCCAGGGGCTGCCATTGGCGATCGAGGCGGGCCTCCAGCCAACCCTGGGGCGCGGGGGGTTGGGCCATCAGCCGCAGCAGGCCGGCATCGGCCGTGCCCACCAGGGTGCCGCTCCAGACCTCCTGCAGCCGCAGCGGACCCACGCCGGGCCGGTGGAGCTGCAGGCGCAGGTCGGGCAGCAGCCGGCGCCAAGGCCCCCGCAGGCTGCCATCGGCATCGAGGCGACCCTGCAGACGGGTACCGACCAACGGATCGAGCCGCTCGAGCGGGTAATCCCGCAGCTGGAAACGGCTGGAAAGATCCCCCACCACCAGCCCTCGGCCCGGCACCAGGCCAAGGGGCAGGGAAGCGCTGGCTTGCAGATGGGTGCTGCGCAGCTGCTTGAGACGCAGCAGTCCTTGGCTCCATTCGAGGGCGAGATCGGCCTTGCCGAGCAGGGGCAGGTCGACCTCGGGCAGCACCGCCGCCAGGTTGGGCTCCACCAAGCGCCCACCGGCGCGCAGCGAGCCCTGCAGCGGGCGTTGCCGCAGCCAGGCCGGTAGCCGCTCCGAGCCGGGAACATCAGCCGGATCCAGCCACCAGCCGCCGGTGAGGTTGAGTTTCGCGCCCACCGTGCCGGCAGCCCGGAGACGCGACTGGCCGTAGTAGCCATCGAGTTGATCCACCGTCACCCCGCCACGGCGCCAGTGGCCCTGGAGGCGGGCGCGTAGGGGCTGCCCCGCCAGGGGGTTGGTGGCGGGCGCCTGGGCCGAGGCCACCAGGCTGAGGCTGCCATCGGTGGCGGTGCGGCCGGCCACCCTTCCTCCCCAGCTGCCGAAGCTCCAGGGGGCATCCGCCAGGGTGAGGGAGCGACCCGAGCAGCGCACCGGCAGCCGCCCACTGGCCAGGGCAGCGATCTGCCCCGGGGGCTGCCAGCGGGCCCGCTTCAGCGTCAGCTCCCCCTCGCAGCTGGGTTGGCCCCGGTCCAGCTGCAGGCGGAAGCGGCCGGCGGCCTCGCCGCCCAGGCGGCCCTTGAACGGCAGCAGGGGTTGGAACGGCGCGACGGCAAAACCAGCGGTGGCCAGCTCCACCTTCCAAAGGTTGCGTTGCCAGTTGCCATCGCCCACCAGCTGGGCCTGGCCTGGCTGGCCCGGCGCCGCCACCTGAGCCTGGAAGGCAAGGCTGCGCTGATGGGTGCGCAACAGGGCGCTGCCCTTGGCATCCGCCACCAGGGGCTGACCCGATGGGGTGAGCCCCCAGAACCGCACCCGGCCCTGGCGGGGCAGCCGGAAGCGGATCTCCAGGCGAGGGGGTTGGCCGCCCGGGCGAAAGGGCCCCAGCTCCCAGATGCGGCCGCGGGCATTGCGCCGCAGGTCCGCCTCCACTCCCTCGAAATCCAGATCGAGCACCAGACCCCGCAGCCGCCAGCTGGCCAGCGGGTGCACCCGCACCACGGTCGATGCCGCCATCACGGTGGAGTCATCCCTGGCTCCGGCCCGCAGGCGGCTAGGGCCAACCCGCAGGCCATCGAGGCCGAAACCGCGGTAGGGGCCAAGCTCGAGGGGGTGGCCCATCACGGTCCCCACGAGCCCCTCGATCCGGGGTTTCCAGTGGGTGTAAGTGCGACCGATCAGGGGATCCAGACCGGTGCGCAGCGCCAGGGTCCCCAACGCCAGGCCCCCTGCCAGCAGGCCACCCCAGGCGAAGCCCCTGCGCCAGCGCCGGGTTGCGGTGGGCGCCAGGCCGCTGGCACCGGGATCCTTGCCCTGGCTGCCGCGGTCGGCTTCTCCGTCCGTCCCTGACTCAGGCCGTTCGGGCATCCGCCTGGGAGAGTCGCCGTCCGGTTGGGCCGCAATATAAAGGGCGTTTCGCGAGGACCCGATGGCCGCCGATCCAATCCTGCTCCAGGCGGGCCAATGGCTCGGCGTCGCCGGCGCCGTGCTGGCGCTGGTCACGGTGGTGGCCTTCCTGCTCAGCTGGGGCGTGCGCTTCCGCCTGGTCGGGATCACGAGCTTCACCCTGTTGCTGGCGATCTCCTGCCTGGCCTTTGCGGTGAGCTACAAGCCCCGGATTTCCGTTGACGGAGCCATCACGGTGCCGGTCGTCTTCGACAACGGCACCGACCTGGTGATCGCCGCCGCGCCGCCGGATCTGGCCCCCGAGGCCATCGCCCCCACCGTGGAGCAGCTGGCCCGCAACGTGCAGGCCCGGGGCCGCAGCAGTGCCGACGGCCTGGTGCGGGTGCGGCTTCGCCGAATCGAACCAGCCGAGGGCGGCGCCGGTCGGCCGGTGGTGATTGGCGAAGCCCGCATCGACCTCGCCAGCCGTGCGGTGGAAACCGGGCCATGAGCACCCATCCCTTCAGCCCGCCCCAGGCCTACCGGGAAGAGGTGGCCCTGCTGCGGCAAGAAGGGATCGAAAGCTGGGAGGCGGTGGCCGACCTAACCAGCCCAGAGATCCGCAATTTGGCCCGCCACAGCCCGGGCAGTGAAGCGCGGCTGATCCGGCTGCGGGGCCAGGCCAGCCTTGTGGTGGGCGTGGATCTGGCACCGGCCGAGGCAGCCCTGCTGCTTCATGCCGGGGTGGCGGATCCGCGGGCCCTGGCGATGGCCGAGGCCGATGACCTGCAGCGTCAGGTGGGGCGGCTGCAGCGCCGCCTCACCGGCACCGCGATGGCGCCGATCAGCCTGGCCACCGTGCGCGCCTGGATCCTTCGGGCCAGGGCTTCTGCCAGTCGCCCTGGGAACTGACCCCGACCGAACCGCTGTGGCGCTCTGGGTTGCATGGAATGGAACCCACATCCGGGGGCTCCCCTCTCGCCCCTCTCCTGCCCATGACATTCGTGATGGCGCATACTCCCGCCCCCTGCCAGGGCCTGGCCCTTGGCCGAGCTTCGCTGCTGGCCCTGGCAGCACCCCTGCTGCTGGCGCTCCCCCTGGCCACAGCCCTGCCGGCCGAGGCGGCCTCCGCCCTGCTGGAAACCGTCAAGCAAAACCCGGCCCTGGCCAAAACCCTCTGCGACCAGTTCAAGCAGCGCAACGCCGCGGGCCAATCGGCCGTCTCGAAGGAGTCGATTGCCCAGGTGGCGTCGAGCCAAGGGCTCAATAGCGTCGATGCCGAGGTGCTGACCACCTATGTGATCGGCCTGTATTGCCCCGACGTGCGCTGAATGACGCCGGACGGCCCCAGCAGGGTCCAGGACCTTTGGATGGTCTGCCCGGATGGCACCAGGCTGGCCACCAGGATCTGGAGCCCCCCTGGCGAAGGGCCCTGGCCGGTGCTGTTGATGCGCCAGCCCTATGGCCGGGCGATCGCCTCCACGGTCACCTATGCCCACCCCCGCTGGTACGCGGGCCACGGCTTCCTGGTGGCCGTGCAGGACGTGCGGGGCCGGGGTGATTCGGAGGGGCACTTCCGCGGATTCGCCAGCGAAGCCGCCGATGGCGCCGCCGCGGTGCGCTGGGCCCGCAATCTGCCGGGATCCAACGGCCGGCTGGGCACCTACGGCTTCTCCTATCAGGGCCTCACCCAGCTGCTCAACAGCGGCGGCTCCGGGGAGTGCCACACCACCGACGATCCCCTGCCCGACTGCCTGGTGCCCGCCATGGCGGGGCTGGATGAACGGCGCCACTGGGCGGCTGAGGGCGGAGCCCACTGGTGGGGCTTAGGCCTGGCCTGGGCCCTCCAGCTGGCGGCCGAGGGCTGCCGTCGCCGCGGCGATGGGGATGGCTGGCGGGCGATCCGCCGCAGCCTCACGGCCGGAACCTATCCAGAAGACGGGGCTGCCCTGCTCGAACAACTCGACCCCGACGGCATGGGGCTGGGCTGGTTGCGGCGGAATCCGGCTGACATCGCGTCTTGGCGGCGCCACGACGTTGTGCCCGAGCTGCTGCGGCGCCCGATGCTGCTGATTGGCGGCTGGCATGACCCCCACCTGGCCGGGGTGCTCGACCTCTGGGAAAGGTCGCAGGCGGCGGGGGGAAGGCCTGGCCTGGTGGTGGGGCCCTGGACCCACCTCGGCTGGGGTGGCGGCCTTGATGCGCTGCAGCTGGCC
>JBAXOO010000198.1:0-4186 GCA_037133235.1 Cyanobium sp. ELA507 | reverse complement strand
GGTGAAGGCCGCCCTCGCTCACGTGCAGTTCGAGACGATCCACCCTTTCCTGGATGGCAATGGCCGCTTAGGTCGACTTCTGATCGTGCTGATGCTGGTGGATGGCGGCATCCTGCGCCAGCCCCTTCTCTATCTCAGCCTGTTTTTCAAACAGCATCGCAGCCGTTATTACGAACTCCTCAATGAGGTGCGCCAGCAGGGTGACTGGGAGGCGTGGATAGCGTTCTTTCTGGAGGGTGTGGAGAGCACTGCTGCTGCCGCTGTGGACTCGGCCCATCGCTTGCTGGACCTGTTCCGGAGCGACGAGATGAAACTCACAGGATTGGGCCGATCCGGCACCAGCCTGAGGCAGGTCTACGCGGCGCTCAGGCAACGGCCCTTGGTAGGAATTCCCCAGCTCGCGGCCAGGGCGCAGGTGAGCTTCCCCACCGCAGCCAAGGCCATGGAGACCTTGGTCGCTCTGGGAATCGCTAGAGAAGTCACCGGAGGCCGGCGCAACCGTGTGTTTGCTTACGACGCCTACCTCGCCATCCTGGGTGAAGGGGCTGAACCGCTCTGAGGCCAAGACGGGGTGTTCCCCGAGCCACAGGCATCAGGACACTTCTGCCCATGATGGTGCGCACCGATTCGCAGCAATGGACCCAATGGCGCAGCCGTGGTTTGTGGGATCGTGCTCTGGTGATTTGAGTATGACTCGAGACTTTTCCTTCAAAGTTGGCGAGGCTTTTGGTCTGCCCAGCTTCGGCGGTTTTGTCGGCCCTTTTTGTTGTGGCGCCGCGTCCGTAGGGGGCTGCCAAAGGCCGGAAGCCCTCATCCCGCGCCACCGAGCACGGGGAAGCAGCCCTTCAGGCCGCCCACGAGCATCTGCACGCCGATGGCGCTGAGCAGCAGTCCCATCAGCCGACTGAGCACCTTCTCCTGCAGCTCCCCCAGGGCCCGGCGCAGGGGCATCGACACCCGCAGGATGGCGTAGATGCCCATCGCCAGCAGCAGGATCACGCCGCTGAGGGCCAGCCTTCCCTGCCAGGAGACCGGAGAACTGGCCACCACCAGGGAGATGGCCCCCGGCCCCGCCAGCAGCGGTAACCCGATCGGCACCACCCCGAGGCTGCCGGCGTCGGTCTCCACGTCTGGGTGGCTCACTTCCAATCCCTCAATCAGGCGCAGGCCGATTGGTAACAGGATCAGGCCGCCGGCAACGCGGAAGGAATCGAGGGTGATGCCAAACAGATCCAGCAGGGCCTGACCCCACCAGCAGGCCGCCAGCAGGGTGATCCCGAAGGTGAGCACCGCCAGACGGCTGATGCGGCGCAGCTTGCTGGCGTCACCACCGGCCGCCCGGGCCACCACCGGCAGAACGCCGATCGGTGAACTGATCGCCAGCAGGCCGACGGCGGTGTTGATCAGGGACATGGCGGGCGGACCGATCGGCTCCAGGATGGAGCAGGAAGGCCGGGCCGCGGCTCCGGACCTCAAGCTCGCAACAGCCGTCCATGCCGTCGTTTGTCCATCGCCTCACGCTCCAGAGCGAAGGGTCGTTTCGCTGCCACGACATCACCGCCCAGCTCCAGGAGCAGATCGAGCGCCATGGGGTGCGCCAGGGGTTGCTGGTGGCGGTGGGCCAGCACACCACCACGGCCCTGGTGCTCAATGAAAACGAGGAGCGGCTGCTGCGCGACATCGAGGCCTTCTTCCTCGGCCTGGCGCCGCCGGATCGCCCCTGGCTCCACAACGACCTGCACCTGCGCCCGGGCATTCCGCCCGATGAGCCCCGCAACGCCCATGCCCACCTGATCGCGATGCTGCTGGGCAACCAGCTCAGCCTGCCGGTGCTGGAAGGGCGGCTTGGCATTGGCCGCTGGCAGTCGGTGCTGCTGGTGGAGCTCGATGGTCCGCGTCGGCGGGAGGTGTTGCTGCAGGTGATCGATACGGGTGGCGATCTGCTCCGCTGACCCGGCTTCGCCGAGGATCGGAGCTCCAGTGCAGCAGGCTCCATGGCTGATCCGGCCATCCTCGATGTGGACCTGCTGGCCTTCGAGCGGGGGGACGGGGCGGCCCGGGCCGCGGTGGTGGATGGGGTGCGGCGCAGCCTGGCCACCGGTTTCGTGTACACCAGCAGCGATCTACCCCCTGACCTGCTCGATTCCGCCTACGGGCTGCTGCAGCAGTTCTTTGCCCTGGATCAGGCCAGCAAGGCCCGCTTCCATGTCCCGGCCAGCCACGGCCAGACCGGCTACACCGGCCTGTTGGTCGAAACCGCCGCCGGCAGTGAGCGGGCCGACTGGAAGGAAATGCTCAACTGGTCGGCGCCGCTGCCCCCCGAGCATCCACTACGGCGCCGCTACCCCCTGCTCTATCCCGAGCCCGTGCTGCCGGAGGCGGCGGTGCCGGGCATCACGGTGGTGCTGGGGCACTTTCACCAAGCCATCGCCGATCTGCAGCGGCGTTTCCTGCGGGTGATCGCCGTGGTGATGGGCTGCGCGGAAACCTTCTTCGAGGAGATGGTGCACCAGGCCCCCACCCTCACCCGGGCGATCCGCTATCCCCCCATGGCCGCGGCGCCGGCCGGCGGCCACCTCTGGGCCGCCACCCATGCCGACATCAACCTGATCACCGCCCTGCCCCGCGCCACCGCCGCCGGCCTCGAGGTGGAGGTGCAGGGCCGCTGGCTGGCGGCGGCACCGCCGCAGGGCCACGTGATTCTCAACACCGGTCTGATGCTCGAGCGCCTCAGCAATGGCACCATCCCGGCCGGGTGGCATCGGGTGGTGGCGCCCGAGGGAGCGGCCGGTGAGCGCCACAGCGTGGTGCAGTTCTGCCATGCCCGGCCCAGCACGATCCTGGCGCCGGTGCCCTCCTGCTGCACCCCCGCCAACCCCCAGCGCTGGGCGGGGATCAGGGCCGCCGAAGCCCTCGAGGACGTGCTTTACCGCATCAACCTGATGGAAGCCTGAAGTTGGATGACAACCTGGAGGCTGCCTCGCCGCTCCTCCGCCGTGATCGGGTCCCCGGTCGTTCCGCCGCCGCCGCTGCTGCCACCGGGCGCCGCGCTGCACGGGCATTCGCTTAGGCCGCGGCAGCCCGACCTGGCCGAGGCCAAACCAGCGGGTGGCCCCGCCGATGTCCTGCCGGTGCTTCCCCCCGACCTGCGTCCCCTTGGGCGTGATCTGCAGCGCTATGGATTCCGGCTGCGGTTGGCGCCACCCCCTGCCGCCGGGGCCTACGGCCAGTACGTGCCCGCCAGTCGCACACTCTGGTTGGCGCCCATTGCCTTCGATCTCGGCATCGGCCGCCAGACCTTCCTGCATGAGGCCGTGCATGCTGTGCAGAGCTGCCCAGGCGGCCGGCTCAGCCCGATCGGCTGGTCCATGCGCCTCGATCCGGTGGTGCGCCAGGAGATTGGCGGGATCATCACCCAGCGCTACCACCACGGCAGCCGCTTGCTCGAACAGGAGGCCTTCGGCCTTCAGGGCCAGCCCGACGCCGTGATCCGCCTCACCAAGGCCCTCCACGCCCGCTGCCGCCCGGCCAGCTGAAGCCCCCTCCCAACCGATGGACACCCCGCTCCGGAGTTTCAGCGCCGACGACTGGCTGCGCATCCGCGATGCGCTCCGCTACGTGGGCCGCGACCTGCATCACCGCTCCTTCGCCGTCGATGCCCAGCGGCGCGAACTGCTCTGGCAGGAGATGGATCGCTGCCTCGCCCTGGCGGAGCGGATCGAAACCACCTGCCCCCTGCCCGATCCGGCGGGCGGCGATCCGTCCTGAGCGCTCAGCCGTTCCCGTGCCATCGAGCGATGGCCGGAAGCCGGCCGCGCTGCAGCATGGGGAGGTGTGGTGGCCTGCCATGGCGAGTCCTGCCCCGGCGGATCCCGTGGTGCTCCATGCCGATCCCTGGTTGCTGGTGATCGACAAACCCTCGGGGTTGCTCAGCCAGAGCGGCCGCGGGCCAGCCCTGGCCGACGCGGTGCCGGCCAGGCTGGAGCCGGCCGTCAGCCCGAACAGGAGGGCCAATCCCGCCGCGGCGGTGAGCAGAACCCGCTCATCCAGCCGCTCGTGAAGCCGCAGCTTCGGCCCCAGGCTCACCAGCATCCCCAGCGCGGTCACGAGGGCCGTGCACGGGAGCGCCAGGGGCAGTTCCGCCGGCACGCCGAGGCCAGCACCCCCCCCCAGCAGCCAGCTCAGC
>JBAXOO010000197.1:0-4195 GCA_037133235.1 Cyanobium sp. ELA507 | reverse complement strand
CCTACGTGGCGATGGGCGCCAATGTGCTGGTGGTGCGGCACCGCTGCGCCGGCGTTCCCCAGACCCTCGCCCGCGATCTGGATCGCTGCGGTGAACGGGTGGCCGTGCTCAACGCCGGCGACGGACTCCACAGCCACCCCAGCCAGGGCCTGCTGGATCTCTTCACCTTGGCGCGGCATTTCGCTCCGGAGGCTCCCACCCCCGAGGCCTTGCGAGGCCGCCGGATCGTGATTGTGGGAGATGTGCTCCATTCCCGGGTGGCCCGCTCCAACCTCTGGGCCCTCACCGCCTGTGGCGCCACGGTGGTGCTGTGTGGGCCGGCCACCTTGCTGCCCCACGACTTTGAGAGCTTCGTGGCGGCGCCACCGCCCGGCCAGGCGCTCGATCCGGTGCGGGAGCGGGGAGCGATTCAGCTGGTGCGCAGCCTGGAGGAGGCCCTGCCCGGCGCCGATGCGGTGATGACCCTTCGGCTCCAGAAGGAGCGGATGCACCAGCACCTGCTTACCAGCCTCGATAGCTACCACCGCCGCTATGGCCTCAGCCATCGGCGCCTGGAGCTCTGCGGCCGGCCCGTGCCGGTGCTGCACCCGGGGCCGGTGAACCGCGGCGTGGAACTGGCCGGTGAGCTGCTGGATGACCCTGCCTGCAGCCTGGTCGAAGAGCAGGTGCGCAACGGCATCCCGGTGCGGATGGCGCTGCTCTACCTGCTGGCGGCGGGCGAGCGGCCACCTGCTTCTGAGGCCGCTCCGCTCACAGCAGCTTGAAGCCGTCGAGCAGGAGGCCGTAGAGCAGCCCGATCCGGGCCATGTCGATGAGTTGGAGGATCAGCCGGTCCCGGCGGCCCGCCAGCAGGCGCCCTCGGATGCGCACGGCGGTTTCGATCACCAGCACGGCAACCAGGGCCGAAACCGGATCGAAATAGGCCAGGGCTCCGGTGATGGTGCCCAGGCCACCCCCCACCACCAAGGCCATCAGCAACACGATCAAGAGCAGCGAAAAGCGCCGCCAGGGATTGATGGCCCAGCCCTCCAGCGCCTCGGCAGCCTGGGCGATGCGGCGCTGGAAGCGGGTCTGCTGAAAACGCTCGCGCAGCGGCCCCGGTGCCGGCTGGATGAAGGGAGGCTGGCTCCAGGGAAGCCGCTTGGCCATGCCAAAGGGAAAGGGGGGCAGGGCTGAACGAAGCCAGAGAGTCGGTTACCCGGCCTAGGCGCGGGCAACTGGCCCTGGCGGTGATCCCCATCACCCGGCCCGGAGCCCTGCTGGTCCATGTCTACACCATCTCTGGGGGTAATGGCATCCCTTTACCCCCACCGATAGGGGATTCCAATAAAAAAGCCCGTGGCTGAGGCCCGGGCGGGTGATGGGGACTCCCAAAGCAAACCAGTGGCCGCGTGGTCCGGCAAGGGGTGGGAGACGCAATTCAGAGCGTCCCGGCGGCCATGGACGCCGCCGCCGGATGGCATCAGGCGTCGCCGTCCTTCTTGCGGCCCTTGCCCTCCAGCAGTTCCAATAGGGCTTCCATCTGGGCCATCACCCCCCGCACCTCGCCGGCCTCGGGCAGCAGGCCATCTTCCATGACCCCCTGATGCATCTCGCGGAGTTCCTGGCGGATGTAGCGCAGGTGGCTCACCACCTGTTCGCGCTTGGACTGCGACATTGGATCGGTTAGGGATCAACCAACCCTTTTACCGCATCGCCTGCTCTTGAGCCCTCACTGGCCGCCGAAGCGGGCCTTGGCCTGCTCGTAGAAGGCCTGATCCACCTGCTCCAGCCCGGCCTCGCTGGCGAGGCTCTCGATCCGCCGCCGCACCACCGGCCGCACAAAGAAGGGCACCTCCTTGAGCCGCTGCTCGGCGTCGCTGCTCCACTGCATGGTTCGTTGCGCTGCGCAGCGGCGAGATTAGGTGGCCCGATGGGCGGCTGGCAGATCCTGGGCAGGCCATCGCCGCGGGTCAGGGGCCTTGACGCACGTCGCCTGAGGCAGCGGATTCGCCACCGCCGAGCTGGCTAAAGGCGATCGGTGTGGTTGTGCACAACCCGCCAGTGGCCATTTTCCCGGCGGAAGATCGTGGTGGCACGAATCTCCACCACGATTGGTCGGCCGTCCAAGGCCATAGCATCACTGCGTTGGCTGCACACCACATAGCCCATGTCTGGGGTTTCAACGATCTGGCGATCCACCGCCAGAAATGAACCCGCAAATTCCCTCGACTCCCTGGCCATTTGTTCCATCACCGCTTGGCGCCCCCGGCAGATCGTGCCGGTGGGCCCTAGGTGGCTGATGTCGTCCGAGCTCGACCAAATCTCCTGCATCGCGGCAGGATCACCGGAGAGCAACAGGTTGCAAGCGGCGTAAAAGTTGTCCGCAGCTTCGTGAAGTGAGGGGGGCATCACTGCCAAGGGCTGAAGGAATGGCACCTTACCAGGGTTCAATTTGGCGCAATTTGTAGCACCCAACCCGAGGGGCTCGACGTACGCACCGAGAAAGATCCGCCTGCTGCCGCTCACATCACCCCGATGGCATCAGGGTTGTGGTATCCGGCGACTGGCAGGCACATGCAAACTTCTCGGTAGCTGTACACACGGTGGCCCTTCTCTGGCGGCTCTCGCGGTGTCGATGTGCCGAACAGCCGGCGGTAGGCCTTGGCGATCGCGGCACTGCTCACACCGCATCCCACTACCCCTAGGCGTGCCCAGTGACTCAACCGATTGCGAGGGGTGCCGGCCGGGCATGGGGTCTGGGGTGGCTCTGAGTTGGAGAAGCCGCAGGCCATCTGGGAACCCTTGAAGCCGTTGCCATCCAGCCGCGGACCGTCCCTTCGGACTTCCACGGCCACGGGGCGGGCCAGCACCTCCCCGAGGGCCAGCTCAAGCAGCCGCCGGCGACTCTGGGTGAAGCCGGCCCACCGGTCCGGTACCTCCACCACGGCCACCAGTTGACCGGCGGATTCCAGGAGTTCCACCAGCTCGGTTTGCTGGCTGAGCAGTAGCTGGGTGGAGGGGAGCGACAGCCGTTGCAGAGCCAAGGCCCAGAGCAGCCCCAGTGGATCAATGGGCCTGCCGCTTGCGGTGGTGCTCGGCGGTTCCACCGGTTGACCGCAACAGGGGCATGCCGTGACGCCGTTGATGCTCATGCGTCCAGGCCAAGATGAGGTTCCGAAAACCACTTGGGCCCCAAGCGCTTCAGCCAGCTGGCGGAGTGGCTGACGCCGATCAAGGCCAGATCATCACTGGATTCCCTGCCGGCGACGCAGCGGTGCCCTCGCCACGACAACAACCAAGCCGCCACAACAAGCCAAGCCATTGTGGAGGAGGCCTGGAGAGCCTGGCAAGAAAAAAACATTTTTGAGGTTCAAGGGCACCAGCGACAAGCTCAGCCGCCAGGCGCTAGCCGATGGGCAGGCAAACAACCACGCCGGCTCTGCCGTTTCCAGCCGGATCGAGAACGGGTCCTGCCAATCTCGATGCCCAAAGCTCTACCCAAGCCAGCGGCTCCAGGCCCCCGCGTCACGGTGCGGTTTTCTGGTGGCTCCTGAGGCACCCTAAGGATGCTGCAGCCTTGTGAACGGCATCAACCCATCCGTGGCTGAGGGGCAAATCGCCAGCATGCGGGAGACTCCTCCGGCCTTCCTGAGGAAAGAGATGTGCCCAGAATGGAGAATAGGGGACTCGAACCCCTGACCTCTGCGGTGCGATCGCAGCGCTCTACCAGCTGAGCTAATTCCCCGTCGCCCGCCATTATCACTAGCAAACCCCCGTGCGCGGATCCCCCCGTGAGCGATTCCATGGCTGATGCCGGCACCCCTCCCCTCGATGGTCGCGGTGAGCCGATCACGCCCGAGCGGCTGGAGGCCTTCGATGAAGCCGCCACCGCCGAACTGGCCCGCCGCCTGGAAGACGACGACTCCCCCTCCCCCTTCGCGGGCCTCGGCGACTGGCACCTGTTAAGGGCCCTGGCCATCCACCGCCCCGAGTTGGCCCGCCCCTATGTGCACTTGGTGGATCAGGAACCCTTCGACGAGGATTGACGTCCTCTTCCCACCGGCTGATCCCCTTGCACCCCCCGGTTCATCCCAGCGGTCCCGCCGACCCCCTGGCCGGCCGCCGCGTGTTGGTGCTGATCAGCGGCAGCATTGCTGCGGTGAAGCTGCCCCAAGTGGTGAGTGTCTTGGTGAAGCGCGGTGCCGAGGTGCGC
>JBAXOO010000196.1:0-4197 GCA_037133235.1 Cyanobium sp. ELA507 | reverse complement strand
GATCGACCCCTTGCCCACCAGCCTGCCGGTGACGATCCTCACCGGCTTCCTCGGAGCGGGCAAGACCACCCTGCTCAACCACATCCTCACCAACCAGCAGGGCCTGAAAACGGCGGTGCTGGTGAATGAATTCGGCGAGATCGGCATCGACAACGACCTGATCGTGGCCACAGGCGACGACATGGTGGAGCTGAGCAATGGCTGCATCTGCTGCACGATCAACGGTGAATTGCTGGAGGCGGTGTATCGCATTCTCGAGCGCCCCGAAAAGGTGGATTACCTGGTGGTCGAAACCACGGGATTGGCCGATCCCCTACCGGTGGCGATGACCTTCCTGGGCAGCGACCTGCGCGACCTCACCCGCCTCGATTCGATCATCACCCTGGTCGATGCTGAAAACTTCGGCGCCGAGATTCTTGAGGGAGAGGTGGCCCGCTCCCAGATCGTTTATAGCGACATGATCCTGCTTAATAAGTGCGATCTGGTCGATGAGGCCCGGCTTGGGGCGCTTGAGGCTGAGCTGCTGGCGATCAAGCCCGAGGCCCGCATTCTGCGGTCGGTGAAGGGTGAGGTGCCCCTGCCGCTGCTGCTGAGCGTGGGGCTGTTCGAGAGCGACAAGGTGGTGGCCCAGCAGAGCCACGAAGCCTGCGACCACGACCATGGGGTTTGCGTGCATGAGCCCGAGGCCGGTCACGACCACAGCGCCTGCGACCACGACCATGGCCACTGTGAGCACACCGAATCCGCGGAAGCCGGCCACGGCGAAGCCGGTCACCACCATCACCACGACCACGGCGCCCATCCCGACCACCAGGCGATCGAAGGATTCACCTCCCTCTCCTTCAGCAGCGAGGGCCCCTTCGCTCTGCGCAAGTTTCAGAACTTCCTCGACAACCAGATGCCCCAGGGGGTGTTCCGCGCCAAGGGAATCCTCTGGTTCAACGAAAGCGATCGGCGCCACATCTTTCATCTGGCCGGCAAACGCTTCTCGATCGACGACACCGACTGGAGCGGCCCCCGCAAGAACCAGCTCGTGGTGATCGGCAAAGGCCTCGATCACTCCACCCTGCGCCGCCAGCTCCAGGCCTGCGTGGCCCGGGATGCGGGCAAGGGTTTCGGTTGATTCGCTTGCGCTTCAGGCCGGCTGCAGCCCAGTCGGCCTGAAGCGGCCCAGCCTCGGGCCTTGGCGGCTCAGGTGCCATGGGCAGGCTTGAAGGGCTGGGGAGGTGTGATGTGTTTCCAGCGCGGTCTTGGCTTCTGTACAGGCTGTACAGAAGCGAAAATCCCAGCATTTCACCCATGGCTTCGTTCCCAAGCGCCAACGCTCCTGGCGATTCGGCAGATCCCATTCCCTTCTCAACACCACCGTCCCACCACCAAGGCCCACCACCCTCAACCCACCACCCTCAACCCATCACCCTTCATCCATCAGCCCTGGCCCAATGGGCCCTAAGGCCAAGCCACTTCAGTTCAAGTCACTGGCTAACCGGGGAGGGGAGCTCCACCCAGCACGCCTTCCATCCAGCCGTCTTGAAGCAACCGTTACGAATTCCCCGCCCACTCCCGCTAGGCTTGACTCCATTGCAGGCCTGGGATGACCGAACTTCTGCTCACCGCTGCTGTCCTTGGAATCCTGGGCTACATGCTGTGGCTGGCCTTCGGTTCCGACGATGACAACGGTGGCGGCGGCCTGATGGCTCCGGTCCTGGTTCCGATTCGGGTTCGCAACGACCGCTGAGGCGGGAGATCTGCTGGTTTCCCGGGCACCGTTCTGATCAGCAAGGAGCTGGACTGATCTGCACGGGCCTAGTGGGGGTTGCAGGTGTAACCAATGTCACGTTCGCCTGGCTCATCGGTCCGTCCCACCACGATTTCGCTGCCTAGCTTCCGAAGGCCTCCTGCCGATCGGCCCTGCGGATGACCCGTTTCCTTCGATCGTCGGTTCAGCCTTTCCAACCCCAACGGCAATCCCAATGGCGTAGGTGCTGGTTGCGGCCACCATCGGCGTTGGTAGCCATGGCCGCTGCACTCGGCTTGGGCGCCGTCCTAGGCGGCTGCCGCCCAGGGAGCGCCCCGTTTTCGGGCCCGGTCAGCATTGGGGTCTATTCCGGTCGCCACTACAACACCGACCAAGCCCTCTACCGGCGCTTCACCGAGCAGACCGGCATCCAGGTCAAGCTGCTGGAGGGCAAGGACGACGCCTTGATCGAACGGGTGCGCAGCGAAGGGACCAGGACGCCCGCCGACCTCTTGGTGCTAGTGGATGCCGCCCGTCTGGTGCGGGCCGCCGACCAGGGCCTCTTCCAGCCGGTGAACTCCGAGGCCATCCGCCGGGAGGTGCCCGCCGAGCTGCGCGATTCGACCGGCCGCTGGAGTGCCCTCACCCGGCGGGTGAGGGTGGTGGTGGTGAACCCGAAGCAGGTGGATCCCGCCCTGATCCGCACCTACGCCGACCTGGCACGCCCCGAATTGAAGGGCCGCCTCTGCCTGCGCAATGGCCGCAGCGTCTACAACCAGTCGCTGGTGGCCGATCAACTGATCCTGCGGGGCGAGGCCGAAACCCGTCGCTGGCTCACCGGCCTGATCACCAACCTCAAGCCCCCCTTCTTCACCTCCGACATCCCCCTGGCCCGGGCCGTGGCCCGCGGCGACTGTGGCGTGGGCGTGGTGAACAGCTACTACGTGGCCCGCCTGCTTTCGGGCGACGGCGGCGCCGAGGACCAGTCCCTGCTGCAGGGCGTGAAGGTGATCGTGCCCGATCCGGCCCATATCAATGTGAGCGGCGCCGGCATCACCCGCCATGCCCGCCACCCCGAGGCGGCCCGCAAGCTGCTGGAATTCCTGGCCTCCCCGCAAGGGGGTGGGGTGGGCTACGCCCAGGCCAACCACGAATATCCCCTGGTCGGCAGTGGCAGCGATCCGCTGCTCAAGGGTTTCGGGCCCGTGCGCGGCGATGGGGTGCCGATCGAGCAACTCGGTGCCCGCAACACCGAAGCCGTGAAGCTGATGCAGGCCGCTGGATGGCCTTGAAGCCGTTGTGGAGGCCTGGCTCGGCCCTGGACCCCGGCCGCTGGCCCCTGCTGATCCTGTTGCTGCTGGTGGCGGCCCTGGCCCTCCTGCCCATCCTGGGCTTGGCCCCCTATGCCCTGCTGGGAGGCATCGTTGGCGGCGGCGGGGAATCGGGCGGTGCCGGCCTGCTCCTCGGCACAGGAGGCGCCGAAGCCCTTGGCCACACCCTGGGCCTGGTGCTGTTGGTGGGTGGTGGCGGCGCCGTGCTTGGCACCGCCACAGGCTGGCTCACGGCCGCCTGCAGCTTTCCGGGCCGCCGGCTGCTGCGGATCGCCCAACTGCTGCCCCTGGCGGCCCCCCCTTACCTGCTGGCCGCCACCTTGATCGACACGGGCAGCCGCTTCGGCCTGCGCCTCCACGGCGACCTCTGGGCCGCCGTGGTGCTGATCCTTGGCACCTATAGCTATGTCTTTTTGTTGGCCACCGAAAGCTTCGGCGCCGGCGGCCAGCGCCTGCTGGAGGCCTGTCGCAGCCTGGGGGTGGGGCCCTGGGGCGCCTTTCGCCGGGTGGCGCTGCCGATGGCCGCCCCCGCCATAGGCGCCGGCGTGGCCCTGGCCGGCATGGAGGTGGTGAACGAACTGGGGGCGGTGGAGCTGCTTGGCGTTCCCACCCTTTCGGGCACGATCCTGCAGCGCTGGCAGGGCGAAGACGATCCCCGCGGCGCCGTGGCCCTGGCCCTGGTCACCCTGGTGATGGTGAGCCTGCTGGTGGCCTGCGAACGCCAGCTGCGCCGCCGCAGCCGTCGCTGGTTGGCCGGCGGCGATGCCAACACCGCCCGCCCCTGGTCCCTGGTGGGGTGGCGCGCCCTGTTGGCCCAGCTCTGCACTCTGCTGCCGCCGGCCCTGAGCCTGGGCTTGCCCCTGCTGTGGATGCTGCTCAGCCGCGACCAGCTCCAGGCCAGCGACGGGGCCGATCTAGCCGCCCTCGGCTTCCGCAGTCTGGCCCTCGCCTTGGCCGCCGCCCTGCTCACGCTGGTGGCGGGGCTCGTGCTGGCCCTCGGCCGCCGCTGGTTTCTTGAACCCTGGCTGGCCCGCCTCGCCTTCGTCGCCGGCATGCCCCAGCTTGGGTGGGCGGTCTTCGCGGTCATCTTCATCAACGCGATCTTCTCGTTCTGGCAGGAGTTCCGCG
>JBAXOO010000195.1:0-4214 GCA_037133235.1 Cyanobium sp. ELA507 | reverse complement strand
GCCTGGTGGCCAGCCTGCTGGTGGTGCGCTGCAGCGGTTACCTCAGCGATCCCCAGCGCCGCTATCCCCGCTGGGAACTCGACAACGCCACCCTGCAGCGCCTGCTGGCGGCGGGGGTGGGCGGCGTGATCCTGCTGGGCGGCAGCGCCGCCGAGGTGCGGCTGCGCACACGGCAGTTGGAGGCCTGGGCCAGCACTGATCTGCTGCTCTGCGCCGATGTGGAGGAAGGGGTGGGCCAGCGCTTTGAGGGGGCCAGCTGGCTGGTGCCTCCCCTCGCCCTCGGCCGACTCCACGCTGAAGACCCAGTCGCCGCCGTGGCCCTGGCCGAACGCTATGGCCGCTGCACGGGACGGGAAGCCCGGGCCCTGGGGCTCAACTGGGTGCTCGGACCCGTCTGCGATGTCAACAACAATCCGGCCAATCCGGTGATCAACGTGCGGGCCTGGGCAGAGGATCCCGGCCCCGCCGGCGCCCTGGCCAGCGCCTTCCTGCGGGGTGCCCAGGCGGAGGGGGTGCTCTGCTGCGCCAAGCATTTCCCCGGCCATGGCGACACCAGCACCGACTCCCACCTGGAGCTGCCCGTGCTGCCCCATAGCCGCGAGCGGCTGGAGGCGGTGGAGCTGCCGCCCTTCCGGGAGGCCATCGCCGCCGGGGTGGCCTCGGTGATGACGGCCCACCTGCTGCTGCCGGCCCTCGATCCCGTGCACCCGGCCACCCTCTCGCCGGCGGTGCTCACGGGGCTGCTGCGGCGGGATCTGGCCTTCGAGGGCCTGGTGGTGACCGATGCCCTGGTGATGGAGGCGATCGCCGCCCGCCATGGGGCTGGGGAAGCGGCGGTGCTTGCCCTGGAGGCGGGAGCCGATCTGGTGCTGATGCCCGCCGATGCCGACGCCGCCCTGGAGGCCATCGTGGCGGCGGTCGAAACGGGCCGGTTGCCCCGCCAGCGGCTGCAGGCCAGTGCCGAGCGGCGCCAAAGGGCCCTGGCCCAAACCAAGGCCAGCGAGCCCACCGCCCCCATCACCCACCCCGGGGCCGCGCCCCTCGGTGCCCTGAGCAACGGTCCGCTCCCCGAGGACCGCGCCCTGGCCCTGGAGTTGGTGGACCGCAGCCTCCGGCACCAGGGCGGCCGGCTGGTGCCGCCGGCCGCTGGCGGCATCAACCTGGTGCGGCTGGATGGGGCCCTGGGCTGCGCCTTTCTGCCGGCGGGGGCCCCGAGCCTCGCCTGGACCACGGCCGCCGGACTGCGAACCGTGCTGCTGGATGGCACCAGCCCTTCGCCCTGGCAAACCACCTTCGGCCCAGCTGCTGGCGATGGCCCCCTGGATCTGGAGCGGTTGGGGCAGGGCCCGGTGCTGCTGCAACTATTCGTGCGAGGCAATCCCTTCCGCGGCAGTGCCGGGGGGCAGGAACCCTGGCCGGCAGTGATCCGCCAGCTCCAGGCTGCGGGCCGCCTGGCCGGATTGGCGGTCTACGGCAGCCCCTACCTCTGGGAAAGCCTCCGCCCCCTGCTGGCCGAGGGCATCCCGGCGGCCTGGAGTCCCGGCCAGATGCCCTTGGCCCAGGCCCGGGTGCTGGCCACCCTCGGCCTCGAGCCGGCTGCCGCCGCGCTACCTCCCATCGCCAGCGGGAGCCCCACCCCGGCCAAGCCGACCGCCACCGCGAGCTCCGCCGGCCAGCTCGGCGGAGCGGCTCCGCGGGAGTTCACCGACTGATGCTCAGCCTCTCCATGCTGGCCCGCAACGAAGCGGGACAGATCGAAGCGGCCCTGGCCTCCGTGGCCGACTTCGTGGACGAGATGGTGGTGCTCGACACGGGCTCCACCGACGACACCGTGGCCATTGCCGAGCGCTGCGGCGCCGTGGTCCATTCGATCGCCTGGCCTGGCGACTTCGCCCCTGCCCGCAACCGGGCCCTGGAGCTGGTGCGGGGCGACTGGGTGCTGGTGCTCGACGCCGATGAACGGCTGCGACCGGAGGCCCGCCAACCGCTGCTGGAGCTGATGCAACAGCCCGATCTGCTGCTGGTCACCCTGTTGCGCCAGGAGCTGGGGGCGGCGCAGTCGCCTTACTCCAGCGTGAGCCGGCTGTTCCGCCGCCATGGCGCGATCCGCTGGAGTCGCCCCTATCACGCCATGGTCGACGACAGCGTGATGGCCCTGCTGGCGGCCGAACCCCACTGGCGACTGGCCCAATGCCCCGAGCCCGCCCTACTCCACACGGGCTATCGCCCCGAGCTGCTGGCCGATGGGAGCAAGGCCCGCCGCCTGCGGCAGGCCATGGAGGCCGACCTGCGGGAGCACCCGGGCGACCCCTACGCCAGCGCCAAGCTGGGGGCCCTGCTGGTGGAAGAGGGTGAGCGGGCCGCTGGCATCGCCCTGCTCGAGCAGGGCCTGGCCCAGTGCCCCGCCGGCGCCGATCCGGAACGGTTTGAGCTGCTGCTGCACCTGGCGATCGCCCACGGAGCCGGGAGCCCGGACCTGGCGATCCCCCTTTACCGCCAGGCCCTTGCCCTGCCCCTCGACCCGCGCCTCACCCTGGCGGCCCGCCTCAACCTGGCCGGCCTGCTGCTGGAGGCTGGGGCAACGGGGCAATCAACGGGGCAGGCATCGGAGCAGGCAAGGGAGCAGGCATCGGAGGAGGCCGCCCTGCTCTGCCGGGAGGCCACCACCGCCGCGCCGGCCATCGCCCTGGCCTGGAGCCAACTGGGCCTGGTCGAACGCCGCCGCGGGGCGATCGGCGCCGCTATCAACGCCTACCGCCGGGCCCTCAGCCTCGACCCCGACCACACCCCCACCCACCAGAACCTGGCGGTGGCCCTGCTGCTGGGCGGCGACATCCCCGGCTGCCGGGCCGCTTTCCGCCAGACGATCCGGCTGCTGGAGGAGCAGGGTCGCCCTGAGGAAGCCAGGGCCCTAGCCCGGCAAGCCGCCACGATGGTGCGACTCGACGACTGAAGGGGACAGAGCGCCGCCATGCCCGAGCAGAAACCCCTGGCCGGCCGTTGCATCGGCGTGACCCGGGCGGAACAGCAGCTGGGCGCAGCCCGCCAGCTGTTCGAGGCCGCCGGCGCCAGCGTGGTGGACCTGCCGGCCTTGGCGGTGACCGCACCGGACAGCTGGGCCCCCCTCGACGACGCCCTGGCGGAATGGCAGGACTTCCACTGGATCCTCTTCTCCAGCGCCAATGGCGTGGAGGCGGTGCAGCAACGGCTGAAACGCCTTGGCGGCAGCCTGGCCCACCGGCCAGCGGGGGTGCGCCTGGCGGCGGTGGGCCGCAAGACCGCCGCGGTGCTGGAGGCCCTCGGGGCCCCCGCCGATTTCGTTCCCCCCGACTTCGTGGCCGACAGCCTGATTGACAACTTCCCGGTTTCGGGCTGGGGGCTGCGGCTGCTGGTGCCCCGCGTCCAGAGCGGCGGCCGCACCGTGCTGGCGGAAGCCTTTGCCGCGGCCGGCAGCCGGGTGGTAGAGGTGCCGGCCTACGAGACCCGTTGCCCCGAGAGCTGGCCCAGCGCCGCCCTGCTGGCCCTGGAGCAGCGGCGGCTCGATGCGATTACCTTCAGCAGCGGCAAGACG
The DNA here is from genome assembly GCA_037133235.1 of Cyanobium sp. ELA507. GTDB lineage: Bacteria > Cyanobacteriota > Cyanobacteriia > PCC-6307 > Cyanobiaceae > Cyanobium. Next base: position 643 of record JBAXOO010000195.1, on the reverse strand, counting down.
GTGAGCCACACCTGCCAGCTGCTGGAGCGCCATTTCGGCGAAGGGTGGCGCGGGCAGCTCGAAGGCGTGAGGCTGGTGTCAATCGGCCCCCAGACCAGCGAACGCTGCCAAGCGCTGCTGCAACGGGTGGATGCGGAAGCCGATCCCCACGACCTCGACGGCTTGGTGGCGGCCTGTGGCCGAGCCCTCAGAGCAGGTTGAACCGCCTTGGCTTCTCCGAACCGCGGCCCAGGGTGAGGGCCCCCTGCTTGGCATCAATGGCGGTGACGCTCCACCCCTTGGGCAACCAGGGGGTGTTGGCCATTCCCACCGCCCCCACCCGCACGCTGCCGCTCTGGGAGCCGGTCTGCACCACAGCCTCGGCATGGCCCTGGCTGAAGACCACGCCGGTAAACCGGAAATCCGCCGGAAAGGGTTCGAGGGCAGGGGCCACCGCTCCACCGGCCCGGGCCGCGGTACCCGTCGCAGCCGAGCCACTCGCCGATGGGCCGGTTGGGGTGGCACCAGCTCGGGAGGCTGGGCCAACCGCCGCTGGCACGGGGTTGGAGAAAGGATCCAGGCGACCCAAGGCCACGGCGGCCGAAACCTGCTGAGGGGAGGGCAGGGGCACCAGCCCCAGTCCGGCCTCCGCCCGGGGCGCCGC
>JBAXOO010000194.1:0-4226 GCA_037133235.1 Cyanobium sp. ELA507 | reverse complement strand
AAGCCTGACCACCACGGCAGGGCCCCGGGAGCAAGAGCCTGGAGATCCGAGGATCGGCGCCCAGGGGGCGAGGAGTGCTAAGCCAACGGGCCCGACCGGCGGGACCCACCAGATGCCGGCACCGGGCACCGCCCGGCGGGACGGGATAATCCCCCCTTCCCGCATCCCGTCGTTGTGACCGCCGGCCCGGCCTCCTACAAGGACACCCTCAACCTGCTGGAGACGCCGTTCCAGATGCGGGCCAACGCCCGGGTGCGGGAGCCCGAGATCCAGGCCTTCTGGGCGGAGCGGCGGCTCTATGAGCGGCTCAGCCGTGAAGGGCTCAGCCCGGAGCGTCCGGGCCCGGTGTTCACCCTGCACGACGGCCCGCCCTACGCCAACGGCGCCCTGCACGTGGGCCACGCCCTCAACAAGGTGCTCAAGGACATCATCAACAAGCACGCCCTGCTTAACGGCAAGCGGGCCCGCTTCGTGCCGGGCTGGGATTGCCACGGCCTGCCGATCGAGCTGAAGGTGCTGCAGGGGCTCTCCAGCGAGGAGCGGCGCGAGCTCACTCCCCTGGCCCTGCGGCGCCGCGCCCACGCCTACGCCCTCGAGCAGGTGGAATGCCAGCGCCAGGGCTTCCGCCGCTGGGGCATCTGGGCCGATTGGGACCAGCCCTACCTCACCCTCAACAAGGCCTACGAGGCCGCCCAGATCGGCGTGTTCGGCCAGATGGTGCTGGCGGGCCACATCTACCGGGGCCTCAAGCCGGTGCACTGGAGCCCCAGCTCCCGCACCGCCCTGGCCGAGGCCGAACTGGAATACCCCGACGGCCACACCTCCCCCAGCGCCTACGTGGCCTTCCCGGTGGTGGCGCTGCCCGCCGCCCTGGCCGGCGAGCTGCGGCCCCACGGCATCGAAGGCCCCACTGACCACCATCACCGCGAACTGCTGTTCGTGGCGATCTGGACCACCACCCCCTGGACCCTGCCCGCCAACCTGGCGGTGTCGGTGAATGGCGATCTCGACTACGCCATCTGCCGCGATGGCTCCGCCCCGGCCGATGCCCCCCGCTATCTGCTGGTGGCCGAAGCCCTGGTGGAGAGCCTGCGCAGCACCCTGGAGCGGCCGCTGGAGCCCGTGCTCACCGTGAAGGGCCAGGCGCTGGAGGGAATCCAATACCGCCATCCCCTGTTGGATCGCACTTCACCGGTGGTGGTGGGCGGCGACTACGTGACCACCGAATCGGGCACCGGCCTGGTGCACACGGCGCCGGGCCATGGCGTCGACGACTTCAACACCGGCCGCAAGTACGGCCTGGCGGTGCTCTGCCCGGTGGACGAGGGCGGCACCCTCACCGCCGAAGCCGGCCCCTTCGCCGGCCTCAACGTGCTGAAGGACGCCAACGCCGCCATCCTCTCGGCCCTGCGCGACACCGGCGCCCTGCTGGCGGAGCAGAGCTACGCCCACCGCTACCCCTACGACTGGCGCACCAAAAAGCCCACCATCTTCCGCGCCACCGAACAGTGGTTCGCCTCGGTGGAGGGCTTCCGCGACCAGGCCCTCGCGGGGATCGCCGCCGTGAACTGGATGCCGGAGAGCGGCCGCAACCGGATCGAGGCGATGGTGCGCGACCGGGGCGACTGGTGCATCTCGCGCCAGCGCACCTGGGGGGTGCCAATCCCGGTTTTTTACCACCGCGAAAGCGGCGAAGTGCTGCTCAACGCCGACACCCTCGCCCACATCCAATCCCTGATCGCCGAGCACGGCTCCGATGTCTGGTGGGAGCGCGACGAAGCCGGCCTGTTGCCGCCCGCCTGGGCCGACCAGGCCGACCAGTGGCGCAAGGGCACCGACACCATGGATGTGTGGTTCGACTCCGGCTCCTCCTGGGCGAGTGTGTTGGGGGGTCTGAAGGCCGCAACGGGAACGGGGGGCACTCCGGTTGGCCCGACGGCAGGCGACGGGGCGTTGGCATCAGCCGAGGCCGCGGCAGCTCAAAGCGCTGCGATGGGCGTTGTCCCCAGGGAAGCCGGTTCCGCTGACGCGCCTGAGACGGGCTCCTCCGCCAACACCCCCCTCAACTTCCCGGCCGACCTCTACCTGGAGGGTTCCGACCAGCACCGCGGCTGGTTCCAGAGCAGCCTGCTCACCGCCGTGGCCGTGACCGGCGGGGCGCCCTACCGCCGGGTGCTCACCCACGGCTTCGTGCTCGATGAGAAGGGCCGCAAAATGAGCAAATCCCTGGGCAACGTCGTCGATCCGGCGGTGCTGGTGGAAGGGGGCAAAAACGAGAAGCAGGAGCCGGCCTACGGCGCCGACGTGCTGCGCCTCTGGGTGAGCTCGGTGGATTACTCCGCCGATGTGCCCCTGGGGCCGGGGATCGTGAAGCAGCTGGCCGACGTCTACCGCAAGGTGCGCAACACGGCCCGCTACCTGCTCGGCAACCTCCACGATTTCGATCCCCGCCCCCAAGCCGAGGGCGGCCATGCCGTGCCGATCGCCGAGCTGCCCCTCCTCGATCGCTGGATGTTGCAGCGCACCGCGGCCTTAATCGATGGGGTGAGCGCCGATTTCGAGCGGTTCGAGTTCTACCGCTTCTTCCAGGCCCTGCAGAACTTCTGCGTGGTGGATCTCTCCAACGTCTACCTCGACATCGCCAAGGACCGTTTGTATGTGAGCGCCGCCGATTCCTTCCGCCGCCGCAGCTGCCAGACCGTGCTGCACCTGGTGGTGGAACGGCTGGCGGGTCTGATCGCGCCGGTGCTGTGCCACATGGCCGAAGACATCTGGCAGAACCTGCCCTATCCGGTGGCCGAGGCCTCGGTGTTCGAGCGGGGCTGGCCCACGGTGCCGGCGGAGTGGCGCACGGGAGTGGATGGGGGCTACGGCGAAGAAACCGATGCCGCCGTGCGCGAGCTGCTGCTGACCCTGCGGCCGCGGGTGAACCGGCTCCTGGAGGCCTGCCGCCGCCAACCGGCCGCGAGGAGTGGCTCCGAAGCGAGTGGCGAAGGCCAGGATGCAAACGAGGCGATTGGCTCCTCCCTTGAAGCCCAGGTGCAGCTGGAGCTGGGTGAAGCCGGGGGCAGCCTGGCCGAGGCCCTTGCCCTGCTGGAGGGGAGCCCCCACCCCGAGGTGGACAACCTGGCCGACTGGCTGCTGGTTTCAGCCCTGCGCTTTGGCGGTGCCCACCCCGAATCCGTTCTGGCCGAAGCCAGCGACGAGGGCATCACGCTGCGGATCGCCCGGGCCGAGGGCAAGAAGTGCGAGCGCTGCTGGCACTACGAAACCGACATCGGCCAGCACGCCGCCCACCCCACCGTCTGCGGCCGCTGCGTGGCGGTGCTGGAGGGCTGAGCCCGCTCAGCCAAGCAACCGCGGCAGGAGCAATCCCGAACGCTCCCGGTAGGCGGCGAAGCCGGGGTAGCGGGAGAGGGAGCCATCCTTTTTGCGCATGTTGGGCAGAAACACGCCGAAGGCAAAACCGGCCAGCACCACGTAGGGGAGCCAGTGCATCGCCAGCAGGGCGAAGGAGAGGTAGATGAGCAACTCACCCAGGTAGTTGGTGTTGCGGCAGCGGGCGAAGAAGCCATCGTCGATCAGGCCAGGCTGCAGCTTCAGCACGAAGTGCTTCTGGGCATCGCTGCCGAAATGCAGTAACACGCCCAGCAGCTTGAGGGCGATGGCCAGGGCCACCAGCGGCATGGGCGGCACGGCGCCGGAAGAAATCAGCAGAAAGGGCGCCAGCCAGTAGAGCGCCAACACCAGGAAGCCCCCCACGGCCCCAACCCAGCCGATCGGCTGCTGCCACTGGCGGTCGGGGAAGATCCGTTCCTTGAGCAACCAGAGCATCCCGTAGGTGCCATGCAGGGCCAGATACACCCAGGCCCCCAGGGATCCATTGGCGTAGGCCAGCATCAAGGCACCGATCACCAGGGCGGTGGATCCCTTGTGGAGGTTGATCACATGCCGCAGCTGCATGCTTCGATGCCCAGGAGCATTCAGCCTAGAAACGCCTTCCTCGGCACCGCCCCCCGCAGCGCCTGGCCCTGGGCGGCCGTGCCCCACCGCTAAGGCCAGGCCCCAGGCTCCAGGAACAAATCCACCGGCCCTGGCCCCGCGAGTAGGCCCTCCGCTTCGCCGGGCCGCAGGGGGGCCTGCAGGAGCTCAGCGCTGAGCAGCCGGGCGCTCTCCGGCAGGGCTGGCTGGTCGGGATCGAAGGCGGTGGGGTGGGTGGTGCTGCT
>JBAXOO010000193.1:0-4247 GCA_037133235.1 Cyanobium sp. ELA507 | reverse complement strand
CCGCTGTGATCTGGTAAGTGGGCATTGGGATGGAGCGCCTGAAGCCACACTCTGATGCGAGGCGGCGCTGGACCATCTCTCAGCGAGGTGAGGATCGAGCCATCCCTTGCCTCACACCGCGTTGACAAGCCGGCTAAAATTCACGAAATGTAATATTTCCATGACCTCCTCGCCAGATCTGGCCTCTCTCTACCAAATGCTGGCCAAGGGGCAGCGCCCCATCCTGCCTTCTGGTGAACAGCGCGCCATTCTTGGCTGTGGCTACGTGGGCCAAGCGGTTGCTAAGGCCTGGAGGCAGGAGGGTCATGAACTCTGGGGAACGACAACCCGCCGTGAACGCCTAGCCGCGTTGGCTGAGCTTGTTGATACTCCAATGATTTTCGATTCCACGGATTCCCGCACCAGCCTCTCCTTTACTGAAGGCCTTGATGGCATCTTGGTGTCGTTTGCACCCTCCAAGACCTCCCACGTTGATATCCATCACTATCGGGAGACCTTCCTTGGGGGTTTGAAGCTGCTGACTGATGCGCTCCAGAAACGCCCCAGGGAAACCCCGCTGCAACTGGTTCACTTGAGCAGCTGCGGTGTCTATGGCAATCGCCATGGTGCCTTAACCGACGAATCCGTCCGACTGGATTCGCTTCACCCGGTTAATGAGGTTCTGGCGATGGCTGAGGACATGATCCAGTCACTCCGCTCAGAATCGGTCAACGTTTGCATTTTTCGACTGGGTGGCATCTACGGGCCTGGCCGTGATATCCCCGCCATGCTCCTCTCAGCTGCAGGCGGCGTTGTTCAACGCAATGGCCAAAACGTGCCTTGCTGGATCCATCTTGATGATATTGTTCGTGCGGTGTCATTTGCTTTTGAGCACAACCTCAACGACACTTACAATCTGGTGAATGATACCCAATGCACGGGTCAAGAGCTGACTGATCGCCTGTGCGAACAAGCTGGTCTACCACTGGCAAAATGGTTGACAATTGACACGACCGATCGTGTACTCAACGCCAGAGTGAGCAATGCAAAGCTCAAGCAACTCGGCTTCACGCTGACTCACCCATCCATGGTGGGTTGATAACGACGTTCCACCCAGCTGACAAGTTGATGCTTTTCATCGTAGCCAATGATCAGATGCACAAAACTTTTTGGGCTTAATAGGCAGCCAAAATTTAGATCAAAACGACCGTGGGGCAAGCATTCCGGCAGGCTGCATATTAGATTGTCTAAAAAATAACCGTTAACATCATATTTCTGAAAGCTTCTTGCATCGAATCTGGCGATAGCTTGTCCTGGAGGTTGATTCTTTGGCCACTGCCCGGGTTGCAACTCCTGCTCTATCCCAGGCCACCCTGTGATGGTCTGAAAAATATCCTGTAACGAATCTGGCTTGTCCCGTACCGGATCAACAAGGGCACGCTTGCAACGAAAGGGTGTAGCGGCGATGGATTGCAGGACTATAGATTGATCTTCCCGTCGCTGATAAAGAGCAATGAGCATGGAGCGGGAGCGGCAGGTGAAGAAGTTCACCTCATGGCCAGCCCGGCTAACACTTCCGTCCATTTCCAGACTTGACTGACCTGCTGTACTGGGGAAATGCCAACAATTATTGCTTAGATTATAGCTATGCCGAAACAAGGGAAACTTGCGTTCCCCACCTGAAGCGAATCGCAAGCCCGTTCCATGCCAAAGCCCCGTGTTGTCATCGGAAAAACGGATCGCATAGAGCGATCCAGCTGGATCTGATTCTCCTCGGGTCAGATTCATTCCAGTACTATCTCGCCCATACCAGGTGGTCACCCCCTGCCAGTCGCCATCGAAGCTGGCACGCATCAGATCCCACTGACGATCTGCTCCTGTGTCGCTCTGGTTGGTCGTCCTTGCCATGGAGATTAATCCAGGATCTAAATCGTTAAGAACTGATTCTCTCAGACTGGCCAGACGTCAGGCCTCGATCATCGTGACGTGGCAGCAGAAGCAATGGCCATGGAATTGCGCCACGACTTCGGACGGAGTATCGATCCACACCCTCACGCGATCGGAGTTGCGACGGAACACGAGGGGCCGACACAAGCGTGTTCCAGCTCCGGTTTCTCCGAGGCAAGGCAGGCGGCGCCAGCCGGGGAGGACTTGACGCAATGCCAACATCAGATTCCCTCTCCGGCACCGTGCGGGCCATGGCTGGAACCACCGATCCAGATTCGGGGATCACCGCAGCAGGCGAACCGATCAAGGAGGACGAAGCGCTGCAGCGCCTTCGACAGACCGACGATCAGTCGCTGCAGTACTACGCCGCCTGGTGGCTGGGGCGGATGCGCAGCCGGCACCCCGACACCGTCCCCCTGCTGCGCTCCGCCCTGCGCCAACGCCAGCCGCGGGATCCCGGCGCTGGTGTGGAGCACAACGCCGTGGCCCGCAACGCGGCCCGGGCCCTGGGCAAGTTGGGGGATGGCGGTGCGGTGCCCGACCTCCTGGCCGCCCTTGAAGACGACGACGACGGTCTGCGGGAGGCCGCGGCCCGGGCCCTGGGCGAACTGGGGGCCCTTGAAGCGGTGGAACCGATCTGCGCCCGCCTGGCCAGTGGTCTGGCCGGCGCCGGAGCGCCCATGACCAACAGCCCCAAGCTCCAGGAACCCTGCGAGGCCCTGATCGAGGCCCTGGGCGCGATCGGCGTGGCCGATCCTGCGGTGGTGGGGGTGATCGAGCCGTTCACCGGCCATGACCGTCCGCTGGTTCGCAGTGCTGCCGCCCGGGCCCTGCTGCAGCTCACCGCCGAGGTCCGCTGGGGTGAGGTGCTGCTGGAGCTGCTGGAGCATCCCCAACTGCAGGTGCGCCGGGCCGCCCTGATGGACCTGGGCGCCGTGGGCTGGCGTCCCGCCCTCGAGCCCATCAGCGCCACCCTGGCGGAGAACAGCCTCAAGCTGATCGCCCTGCGGGGCCTGGTGGAGCAGGGCAGCGGCGAGCCCGGCCTGGAGGCCCTGCTGGGCGCCATGGATGACCTGCTCTGAGGCCGGCCGATGTCTTCCCTTCCGATGATCGATCCCTTCGCCAGCTTGACCCCCCTGATCGAGGCGGTCGAGCAGGCCGACACCGCCACCGCCCTGCTGGTCGCCACGGCCCGCCTGGCCAGCCAGCTGGCTGGCGGTGATCCACCGGCCCCGGCCGCCATCGCCGCCCTGGTGCAGGTGCTGGGCTTCAACAATCCCGGTGCCGCCGTGGCCGCCGTGGACGGCCTGATCGCCTGTGGTGAGGCCGCGGTGGCCCCCCTGCTCGACAACCTCGATGCCCACAACTACGGGGCCCGTGCCTGGGCGGTGCGCGCCCTGGCGGGGATCGGCGATGTGCGCGGCCTGGAGCTGCTGGAGCAGGCCCTCGGCGGCGACATCGGCCCCAGTGTGCGCCGGGCCGCCGCCCGGGGCCTGGGCCAGCTGCGCTGCGGCGCCCTGCCAGACCAGGAGCGGCGCGATGTGCTGGAACGGGCCCTGACGGCCCTTGAGGCCGCTGCGGCCGACGATGAATGGGTGGTGCGCTACGCGGTGGTGGTGGGCCTGGAATCGCTAGCCCTCGATTTCGCGCCCGAAACCGGGGGCTCCAAAGGGGAGATCTGGGAGCGCGCCCTCCGGACCCTCACCCTGCTAAGCCAGCACGATCAGGACACCACGGTGGTGCCGCTGCGGGCGAACCAGGCCCTCGGGCGCCTCGGCCCTGCCGCCTGACCCAGAAATCCCCCATGCCCAGCATGTCCACGCCTAGATCCCAGAGCGGAACCAGCCGCGACCAGGCCCCACCCACCGGGGTGCTGTTTGTCTGCATGGGCAACATCTGCCGCTCCCCGGCCGCCGAAGGAGTCTTCCTGCACCTGCTAGCCGAAGCAGGACTGGAGCACTGCTTCGCGGTGGATTCAGCCGGCACGGGCGGCTGGCACGTGGGCCATCGGGCCGATCGCCGCATGATCGCCGCCGCCGAACGCCGCGGCATCCACCTTCCGAGCCGGGCCCGCCAGATCGAGGCCGCCGATCTGCAACGCTTCGACCACATCCTCACCATGGATGCCGACAACCTGGCCGCTGTGCGACGGCTGGAGCACCAGGCGCCGGGAGGGGCCCGGATCAGCCCGCTGATCGACCATTGCCGCCAGCGCCGCTCCCCCGAGGTGCCCGATCCCTACTACGGGGGTGAAGACGGATTCGAACGGGTGCTGGACCTGCTCGAGGATGCTTGCGCCGGCCTGCTGGAAGACCTATTGC
>JBAXOO010000192.1:0-4259 GCA_037133235.1 Cyanobium sp. ELA507 | reverse complement strand
TTTGGTGTGAGGAATTCAATGAAACCCTTCCAGCAGCTGTTGGTCAGCTCCGCTGTGGTCGCTTTGGTGGCCCCTCTGGCCGCCATGGCGGCCGAGTCTGATCTGAATCGCTATGCCCCTGTCAGTAGCGACCAGATCACCAACATCTCCCAGTTTGGCGATGTGCAGCCCACCGATTGGGCCTATCAGGCGCTGAACAACCTGGTCGAGCAGTACGGCTGCGTGGCCGGCTACCCCAGCGGCACCTTCAAGGGTGCCAAGCCGCTCTCCCGCTATGAGGCGGCCGCCCTGCTCAACTCTTGCCTTGACCGCGTCACCGAGGCCACCGACGAGCTCAAGCGTCTGGCCCAGGAGTTCGAGCGCGAACTCGGCCTGATCAACGGCAAGATCACCGGCCTGGAGAAGAAGATCGGCAAGCTGGAGGCGATGCAGTTCTCCACCACCACCAAACTGCAGGGTGAGCTCACCTACGACATCGGTGCCGTCTCCTTCGGTGGCAGCCAGTACGGTCCCAGTACGGCCAATGGCGCTGGCCTCACGGCCCCCAACAACGGTGGCACGAACGCAACCCGTTATTCCGGCAACAACAACCGTAACTGGGGTGCTGTCACCTTTAATTACGACCTCCGCCTGAACCTCAATACGAGCTTCACCGGCAAGGATCTGCTCTACACCCGTCTGCGTTCTGGCAACTTTGCCAACAGCGCTTTCAACGGCAACCCTTATAACCTGGTCGCCCTCGATAAGGCTTTCGGTACTTGTCCGACCGGTAACGCTGGTACGAACTGCAATAATCTCTTCCAGCTTGATCGCCTCTACTACCGCTTCCCGATCGGTCAGACCTTCACCGGCCTCGTCGGTGCTAGGGCCCGTAACACGGAATTCCTGGCGATCACCCCGTCCTTCTACAAGGCCGATCTCCTCGACGTCTTCACCCTCAACGGCGCGCCGGCCACCTACAACAAGGCTACCGGTGCCGCCTTCGGTCTGATGTGGAAGCAGAAAGTGAAGAAGGGCAATCCCTACTTCGCCGCTTCCACGAGCTATGTGGCCCTCAACGGTGAAAACAGCAACCCTGGCACCACTGGCGCCCTTGGTGGCGGTGGCCTCTTCACCTCCTCCAGCGCCGGCAGCTTCCTCACCCAGATCGGTTGGGCTGGTCCCCAGTTCGCCCTCACCGCAGCTTGGCGCTACGGCCAGTGCGGTCAGGATCTTGCTCGCCGCGGCACCCAGTTTGCCCGGCAGTCACTTCCCTGCAGTGAGGGTTTGGGCGCTACGGGCGTTTACCCCGGCTGGAGTGGCAACAGCTCCAGCAACAACTTCGCCCTCAACGCCGCCTGGCAGCCGATCAACTCGGGCTTCATCCCTTCGATCAGCCTGGGCTGGGGCATCAGCGCCGTCAGTTCCCCCACCTACAACGGCTATAACGGCGCCAGCGTTGTGCCTGTGAACAGCACCACCCAGCCGTTCCCCAACTACGGCGATGTGCGCAACATCACCCAGATGCAGTCCTGGCAGCTGGGTCTGCAGTGGAACGATCTGTTCGCCAAAGGGAATGCCGCCGGTTTCTCCTTCGGTCAGCCCACCTATGTGACCGGACTGAGCCAGAACCAACTGCGTAAACCCTACGCCTTCGCTGGCAGTGGAAAAAGTCGTGCCCAGAGTGCCTACAATGGTTTCTATGATTCCCCCAATGGCCCCAACGACGGCAACTACGCCTTCGAATGGTGGTACAAGTTCCAGGTGAGCAACAACATCAGCATCACCCCGGCGATCTTCTACCTCAGCCGTCCCCTCGGCCAGTACACCGCCAACGACTTCACCAACAACGCCTTCGGCGGCCTGGTGCAGACCCAGTTCAAGTTCTGATCCCTACCGGCTTCAGAACACCCTCCTCACACAACCCCATCGCCCCCCGGAAACGGGGGGTTTTTTGTTGGCTGATCCAGCGGGCCGATCCGGCTGGCCGATGATGGAGATCCCAGCGCCTCAGCGCCCTTGGCCGCCGCCCGCCGCGATTCCGCCCCCGCTGTGAAGGCATCGGCCGGCGACCACTACGCCGTGTTGGGGGTGGGCCGCAGCGCCAGCACGGCGGAGATCAAGGCCGCCTATCGGGCCCTGGTGAAGCGGCACCACCCGGATGCCGGTGGCGATGCCGAGCGGATCGTTGCCCTCAATGCCGCTTGGGAGATTTTGCGCGATGGTGATCGCCGCCGCCGCTACGACGCCGGCCTCGGTTTTGGTTCAGGCCCGTTCGGCGAGGCTTCCGCCCAGGGGCCTGGCCCCGCCGGAGGCCCGGCTGCGGCCAGGGGTGCGGCCAGGCCCCGGGCTGGCAAGGGCCCCGTGGCGACCTCCGGCGAAGAGCTGCGCGAGTGGCTGCTGCGGGTCTATGCCCCGCTCGATCGGCTGCTGGGCCAGGTGATCAATCCCTTCCCGGCGGCCTTCAGGGCCCTCTCCGACGATCCCTACGACGACGAACTCATGGCGGCCTTCTGCACGTTCCTGGAGCAGAGCCGCCAGCGGGTGGCCCGGGCCGAAACGCTCTATCGCTCCCTGGCCTGTCCGGAGGCGGCCCGCGGCTTTGGGCTGAGTGTTTACCACTGCCTGGGCCAGGTGGAGGATGCTCTCACCGAGCTGGAGCGCTACACGCTCGGCTATGTGGACAGCTACCTCCACGACGGCCGCGAGATGCTGCGGGAAGCGAAGCGGCGTCGCCAGCGGCTCCAGGAGGAGCGCCGACGGCTGGAGATCTGAACGCCCCCGCCGGCAGCGGGGCTGGATTCAGCCCTCGCTCCAGGCTTCCAGCTGGTCGAGGCGTAGCCACACATCCGGCACCGGGCGGCGCCAGCGCAGTTGGGCGTAGGCCCCTTTGAGGGCCAGGATTTCGCCGGGGCCTTCCAGCACGTAGGCCGGAGGCACCGGATCGCTCGCCTTGGCCTCCAGGCTGAGTTGGTAGGCCGCCAGGTTGAGGCGCACCAAGGCGCCCTTCTTGAGGGCCACCGCCGCTGGAGCTGTTGCTGCCGGAGCCGCCACCGCAGCTGCCGGCGGGGCGGCCTCCGCCGGAGCTGCCGCCGCTTCGCTGGTGCTGGAGGGCGTTTCGGCCATGGGTCGGGCGCGGGTTCGCCAAAGCAGGCTAAGACCCTGTCTACGCAGCTGGCGGTCGGGCTCGCCCGTGCGAGGTTGCGGGGCCTTTGGCGCCCTGCCATGGCTGCCGGGCCCTAGCCTCGGCGGCACCATCGCGGGTGTGCGGGTGCGGTTGCTGTTACTAGGCTGTTCGGGATTTGTGGGCCGTGAGTTGGTGCCCTTCCTGCTGGAACTCGGCCATACCCTCACCCTGGTCAGTCGCCGCAGCCGCCCCTTCCCCGCCCTGGCTGGCGATCGGTTGGTTTGCCTCACCCTCGACCCTTCCGAACCGGCCAGCTGGGAGCAGGAATCCCTGCGGCAGGCCCTGACGACGGCCGATGGGGTGGTGAACCTGGTCGGTGAGCCGATCGCTGAGCGGCGCTGGACCCCTGAGCACCGCCAGCGCCTGCTCGACAGCCGGGTGCGCAGCACGACGTTGCTGGTGGAGGCGATTCGGCGCCTTCCCCATCCCCCCGGCGTGCTCGTGAGCGGATCGGCGGTGGGCTACTACGGCACCAGCACATCCGAGCGCTTCGAGGAAAGCTCCCCCGCTGGCGCCGATTTCCTCGGCCAGCTCTGTGGGCAATGGGAGGCCGCCGCCCAGGGTGTCCCCTCTGCCTGCCGCCTGGTGATTCTTCGGCTTGGCATCGTGCTCGGTGCCGATGGCGGCGCCCTCGGCCGGATGCTGCCGGTGTTCCGCGCCGGTTTTGGAGGGCCGATCGGTTCGGGCCGCCAGTGGATGAGCTGGATCCTCCGCCAGGACCTCTGCCGCCTGATCGCCACAGCCCTGGAGGACAGCACCTACACCGGCATCTACAACGCGGTGGCCCCCGAACCCACCCTGATGGCCGACTTCGCGGCCGCCCTGGGGCGCACGTTGGGGCGTCCCAGCCTGTTGCCCGTGCCCGGGGCGATCCTCCAGATCCTGCTGGGCGATGGGGCCCAGGTGGTGTTGGAGGGCCAGCAGGTCATCCCCCAGCGGCTCCTGGCCCAGGGGTTCGACTACCAGTACCCCAACCTCAACGCTGCCCTCGCCGCTGCCACCAGCCCAGGGCGCCGCTGAGCAGGGCCGCGGCCATCAACAGGCCAATGGCTGGGGTGAAGAGCGGCTGCCACAGCCCCTGGAAGGCCTGAAG
>JBAXOO010000191.1:0-4266 GCA_037133235.1 Cyanobium sp. ELA507 | reverse complement strand
GATGGAAGGCCTGCTTCGGCGCGATGTGGCGCTTCACGGCTAGATCGGCGAGGCGGGAATCGGCCCGCAGGGCCGCCAGCAGGTCGTCAAGGCCCTCTTCGGGCCCGCTCACGGTGCCGTTGACCCCTTCGGGGGCCAGCAAAACGGTGCCCTTCACGTCGCCGATAGCGCCGATCGCCAGCAGCCTCTCCCTGAGGGGTGGCAGTTCGGCCGCTTGGAAGGCGGCGAAGCGGTAGAAGGCCGCAACCCCGACGCTCATGGCGCCAGGGCCGCCTCCCCCACCCTTTGCTCCGGCGTCTCGGCTTCCACCCGTACCCCAGCGGCGGCGAGCAGTTCCCGATCGGCGGCCACATCGGGGTTGCCGGTGGTCAGCAGGGTGTCGCCGTAGAAGATCGAATCGGCTCCGGCCAGCAGGCAGAGGATCTGGGCCTCGCGACCCAGCTGTTCGCGGCCGGCGCTGAGCCGCACCCGGCTGTGGGGCATCAGGATCCGGGCCGTGGCCACCATGCGCACCAACTCCAGCGGATCCACCGTCGGGCGGTCTTCGAGGGGGGTGCCCTCCACCGCCACCAGGGCATTGATCGGCACGCTCTCGGGATGGGGATCGAGGTTGGCCAGCACCTGCAACAGGGAGGCCCGGTCGGCGCCGCTCTCACCCAGCCCGATGATGCCGCCGCAACAGAGCTGGATCCCGGCCGAGCGAACCCGGCCCAGGGTTTCGAGCCGTTCCTGGTAGGTGCGGGTGGTGATGATCCGGTCGTAGTGCTCGGGGCTGGTGTCGAGGTTGTGGTTGTAGGCGGTGAGGCCGGCCTCGGCCAGGCGGGCTGCCTGGGGACCGGTGAGCATGCCGGCGGTGACGCAGGCCTCCAGGCCCAGCTCCCGCACGCCCCGCACCATCGCCAGCATCGCCTCGAAGGGGGCGCCATCACGGATGTCGCGCCAGGCCCAGCCCATGCAGAAACGGTGGGCGCCGGCATCCCGGGCCGCCCGGGCCCGTGCCAGCACCGGCTCCACCTCCAGCTCAGGACGCCCCGTGACATCGCTGCTGTGGTGCATCGATTGGGGGCAGTAGGCGCAGTCCTCCTCACAGCCGCCGGTCTTGACGCTTAGCAGCGAGGCCAACTGCACCCGGTAACCCGGGTTGGCGGCCCGGTGCACCTGCTGGGCCTGCCAGAGCAGGTCCATCAAGGGCAGATCCAGCAGGGCCTGGATTTCGTTCTGGCTCCAGTCGTGACGGGTGATCATGCCGGCGACTCCACCCCACCGAAGCGGCGGTTGCGGCCCTGATAATCCTCCAGGGCGGCCAGCAGGGCCTGGGCGTCGAAATCGGGCCAGAGCACATCGGTGATGTGCAGCTCGGCGTAGGCCAGCTGCCAGAGCAGGAAGTTGCTGATCCGTTGCTCGCCGCTGGTGCGGATCAGCAGGTCGGGGTCGACCTCCCCAGCGGTGTGGAGTTCGGCCGCAAAGCATGCTTCGTCGATGCTGGTGGGGTCGAGCTGGCCGTCGCGCACCTGCTCGGCCAGCCGGCGGGCCGCCCGCACCAGCTCCCGGCGGCCGCCGTAGTTGGTGCACACGTTGAAATGAATGCCGCCGTTGGCGGCGGTGCGGCTGGTGGCCTCGGCAATCAGGTTTTGCAGGCCAGTGGGGAGCTGCTCCAGATCCCCGAGGAAGCGGATCCGCACCTGTTCGCGCTCCAAGGCCTCAAGCTCCCGCTCCAGCACCCGCTCGAACAGGGCCATCAGGAAGGTCACCTCTTCGCCGGGACGGGTCCAGTTCTCGGTGGAGAAGGCGTAGGCGGTGAGGGCACCGATGCCCCAGTCGCTGCAGAGCCGCAGGGTGCGCTTGAGGGCCTCGACGCCAGCTCGGTGGCCCATTACCCGGGGCAGCCCCCGCTGGCGCGCCCAACGGCCATTGCCGTCCATGATCACCGCCACATGGCCGGGAAGCCGAGCGGGATCCAGCTGCCGCGGCAGCGGCGAGCGCTGGGAAAGGGGAGTGGTCGCCAGAGCGCGACTCATCCGCGGGGCTCCGGCGGGTCCGCAGCCACGGTACGACCCGCCGGGGCGCCGGGGGGGGCGCTGGCCAGGGCGGCGTTGAGCAGGTCGTGCAGCCGGCTGCTGGTGATGGGCCGCTCCAGTCGGCCCTGGCGGGCCAGGGAGAGGGTGCCCGTTTCCTCCGACACCACCACGCAGAGGCACTGGTCGTGGCGTTCGGTGAGGCCGAGGGCCGCCAGGTGACGGGTGCCGTAGCGGTTGAGGCCCTGGCGGGAGAGGGGAAGGATCACCCCGGCTGCTACCACCCGGTTGTTGCGGACCAACACGGCACCGTCGTGGAGGGGCGTGTCGGCGGCGAAGAGGTTGAGCAGCAGGTCCACCGAGAGGCGGGCATCCAGCTGGATGCCGGGGTTGAGGAAATCTTCAGGGCGCAGGTCGCTGCCCAGGTCGAGCACCACCAGGGCACCCCGCCGGGCCTGGGAGAGCCGACCGGCCGCCTCGGTGAGCAGGCTCACGGAGCCGGAGGCGATCTGCTCGCGGCTGCGGTCGCCGAAGAGATCGGCGATGCGGCCCGTGCCGAGCCGCTCCATCAGCCGCCGCAGATCCCCCTGCCACAGGATCGCCAGGGCGAGGCTGCAGGCCAACACCAGGGCATCGATCAGCTTGCTGGTGAGGGGAAGCGGCACGAAGCGCTGCACGAACCAGGCCAGGGCCACCAGGCAGAGGTAACCGCGCAGCAGCCAGAGGGTGCGCGCTTCGGTGATGCGGCCGAGCAGAAGTTTGCCGATCAGACCGGCGAAAAGCAGATCGACCAGCACCAGGAGAACATCGCTGGGCGGCTGCCAAGACACGGCGAACTGGGGGGTTCGGGCGGAATTCGGGCGGCTCTGCTGCCAGACAGCAGCTCCGCCGAACTCAAGGTACCGGCGTTAGCCGGGGCGGCAGCAGGTCGTAGCGCAGTAGCTCGTCCGGCTGCTCACGCCGTTGCACCAGCTCGGCGTTGCCGTCGCCAACGAGCACGGCGGCCGGCCGGGGGATGCGGTTGTAATTGGATCCCATCGAGGCGTTGTAGGCCCCCGTGGCAAACACCGCCAACACGTCGCCGGGCTCGGCCGGCGGTAGGGCCAAATCGTGCAGGAGCACATCGCCGGATTCGCAATGCTTGCCCGCCACGGTCACCACCGTGGTGGGCTCCGCCAGGGGGCTGGCGGCCAGTACGGCGGTGTAGCGCGACTGATAAGTGATCGGGCGCGGGTTGTCGCTCATGCCCCCATCCACCGAGAGGTAGGTGCGCAGGCCGGGGATTTCCTTGCGGCTTCCCACCGTGTAAAGGGTCATCCCGGCGGTGGCCACCAGCGATCGGCCTGGTTCACAGAGCAGGCGGGGTAGGTCGAGGTTGCGAGCCCTGCAGGCCTGGGCCACCGCCTCGGCCACCGTGCGCACCCAGTCCTGGATCGAGGGGGGATCGTCGCTTTCGATGTAGCGGATCCCCAGACCACCGCCCACGTTGAGGTCGGCGCAGGGGTGGCCGAGGGAACGGGCCAGGGCCAGGGCATCGGCCATCACCCCGGCCAGATCGCGGTGGGGCTCCAGCTCGAAGATCTGGGAGCCGATGTGGGCATGGAGGCCGTCCACTAGGGCCCAAGGGCAGGCCGCCAGCTCGGTGAGCACCGCCTCCAGCTGGTCGGGATCGAAGCCGAATTTGCTATCGAGGTGGCCGGTGCGGATGTACTCGTGGGTGTGGCATTCGATCCCCGGCGTGAAGCGCACCAGCAGCCGCACTGGGCTGGTGAGGCCGGGGGCCGCCAGGCGCTGCAGGAGGGCCAGATCGTGCCAGTTGTCGAGCACCACGGTCACGCCGTGCTCCAGGGCCAGGCCGAGCTCCTGCTCCGATTTGTTGTTGCCGTGCAGCACGATCCGCTCGGCCGGCATGCCTCCATGCAGGGCGGTCAGTAATTCCCCGGCGGACACCGCATCGAGGCCCAGGCCTTCGCTGGCCACCAGGGCGGTGAGGGCCAGGGAGCTGTTGGCCTTGGAGGCATAGATGGCCAGCGAGGGGCCGGGGTAGAAGCTCTGCAGGGCATGGCGGTAGGCGCGGCAGGTGGCCCGCAGGGTCGCCTCGTCGAGCACGTAGAGGGGGGTGCCGTAGGTGGCGGCCAGGTCATCGAGGCGGCAGCCGCCCACCACCAGCTGCTCGTCGTCGTCGAGGGCGGTGCTGAGGGGGGTGAGGTTGCGGTTGGGGCTGCTGCCATCCCGGGCGGCCTCGTAGGGG
>JBAXOO010000190.1:0-4270 GCA_037133235.1 Cyanobium sp. ELA507 | reverse complement strand
ACCACGTGGTCTGCGCCGAAGATGGTGAGGAGGCCCTGGCCCTCTTCCACCAAGAGCAGCCCGACCTGGTGGTGCTCGATGTGATGCTGCCGAAGCTGGATGGCTTTGCGGTCTGCCGTCGGCTGCGGGCCGAATCCTGCGTGCCGATCATTTTCCTTTCCGCCCTCGATGCGATCAGCGAGCGGGTAGCCGGCCTGGATCTCGGCGCCGACGACTACTTGCCCAAGCCCTTCAGCCCCAAGGAGCTCGAAGCTCGCATCGCCACGATCCTGCGGCGGGTGGGCCGGGGTTCGGCCGCCGCCGAGCCCCGCGAGCTGCCCAGCGGCAGCGGCGTGCTGCGGGTGGGTGACCTGGTGGTCGACACCAACCGCCGCCAGGTGACCCGCGACGCCCAGCGCATTGCCCTCACCTATACCGAATTCAGCCTGCTAGAGCTCCTCTTCCGCGAACCCGGCCGCGTGGTTCCCCGGGCCGAGATCCTCGAGCAACTCTGGGGCTACCCGCCCCGCCGTGCCGCCGACCTGCGGGTGGTGGATGTCTACGTGGCCCGCCTGCGCGGCAAGCTCGAACCCGACCCCCGCAACCCCGAACTGATCCTCACCGTGCGCGGCACCGGCTACGCCTCCCAGCGGATGGCCGACGCCGCCATGGCTGCGGTGGTTTGAGGCTTCGTGACCGTTCCAGTTGCCAATGCCCCTTCCTGTCAGTGGGTTTATCGGCCGGTGAGCTGCTTCCCCAGCCATATCAACTGGCCATACATGCGGGCCCGGGCGGAATCGAGAAGAGCGGGTGGTATTCGCTCCTTTGGAATTAGCAGGTGGTCCCGCAGGTGCACGCTCGGTTCAATCGATGCCGTAGCTACCAGCCGGTTGATGTAGTGAAGAAGTGGATAATGTACGTAGTCGTGTCTTGCTATAAAATCGTTGTAGAAATCCAGTGAAGCCCCCGGGAGGATCTCCACCAAGATCGATGGTCTGCGTTCGGCAATTGTGGCCTCGGCCCCTCGCAGCACCTGCTCCTCGCAGCTCTCCACGTCAATCTTGAGAACGAGTTGCAGGCTCTTCTGCAATGGATTGTTTTGGAAATGTTGGTCGAGGCTGGATACCTTGACTCGAAACTGATCAGAGTGCTCCTCGCGGAATGCTCGATTGAGTGATGCTGACGTTTCGATCAGTCCGTGTCCCTGGTCCGGCATGTATAGATCTGCAGTGCCGTTGTGATCAGAGATGGCTTCGTGGAACACGCGGATGGGTTGCACCCCTGGCCCGAGGGTGTGTTCAATGTTGCGCGCAAGGAGGCCGGAGATGGAAGGCACCGGTTCAAAGGCTCGGATCTCACGGCAGCCACAGAGGGCTGCGATCAGGCTGTAGAAGCCTGAATTTGCACCAACATCGAGGAATGCACTGGGTTGCCGGGCAACCAATTCGCACAGGGCTATTGGGAGCGGTGCCTCGTAGCTGCGCCAACCTGTTGCTTCGATCTGACGAACCACCTGATCACGGCCACTGCAGCGCTCGAGATGCAACTCTCCGGAACGACCGCGGAACGTGAATGGCACGTGGCAGACATCGATCCGTTCACCGACAGCGAGGGGCGACGTCATTGGCGGGTTCTTTCGGGCTCAGAGCTACTTTCTCATTGGCGACCGCTTCGTTCAAGGACGCCCTTGCCCTGGTACTCGCCACCCGGCTGTCCTGCAGGATGGGCCCAACCTTCCTCACTCCCTGAGCTGCCTTGTCGGATCTGCGCGAGACCCGTCTGGAGAAAGCCCGCAGCCTCGAGTCCCTCGGCCGGGCCCCCTACGCCCTCAGCTTCAGCCCCAGCCATCGCACCGCTGAGCTGCAGCAGGCCCACGCCGACCTGGCCAACGGTGAGGAGCGCGACGCAGCCGTTGCGGTGGCTGGCCGGGTGATGACGCGGCGGGTGATGGGCAAATTGGCCTTCTTCACCCTGGCTGATGAGAGCGGCCCGGTCCAGCTCTACATCGAGAAGGCCACCCTGCTGGCGGCCCATCCCGACAACCCCGAGTGCTTCGCCCAGCTCACCTCCCTGGTGGATGCCGGCGACTGGATCGGTGTGCAGGGCAGCCTCAAGCGCACCGACCGGGGCGAGCTCTCGGTGAAGGTGGCCGATTGGCAGATGCTCAGCAAGGCCCTGCAACCCCTGCCCGATAAGTGGCATGGCCTGGCCGATGTGGAGAAGCGCTACCGCCAGCGCTACCTCGATCTGATCGTTTCGCCCCACACCCGCGAAACCTTCCGCCGCCGCGCCCGCATCGTGAGCACCATGCGCCGCTGGCTTGACGATCGGGGCTTCCTGGAGATTGAAACACCGGTGCTCCAGACCGAGGCCGGAGGGGCCGACGCCCGTCCTTTTGAAACCCACCACAACACCCTCGATCTTCCCCTCACCCTGCGGATCGCCACCGAGCTCCACCTCAAACGGCTGGTGGTGGGCGGCTTCGAGCGGGTCTATGAGCTGGGCCGGATCTTCCGCAACGAGGGGGTGAGCACCCGCCACAACCCTGAATTCACCTCGGTGGAGATCTATCAGGCCTATGCCGATTACGGCACCATGATGGATCTCACTGAGCAGCTGATCGTGGCGGCGGCCCAGGAGGTGTGCGGCGGCACCCAGATCACCTACCAAGAGAGCGACATCGACCTGACGCCGCCCTGGCGGCGGGCCACGATGCACGACCTGGTCAAGGAGGCCACGGGGCTGGATTTCACAGGCTTCGAAGGCCCCGATCCGGCCGAAAACCGGGCCCGGGCCGCTGCCGCCATGGCCGAGGCGGGCCTGGAGGTGCCGGCGGCGGCCGATTCGCTGGGGCGGCTGCTGGTGGAGGCCTTCGAGCAGCGGGTGGAGGAAACGCTGATCCAACCCACCTTCGTGCTGGATTATCCGGTGGAGAATTCCCCCCTGGCCCGGGCCCACCGCAGCAAGCCGGGGCTGGTGGAGCGCTTCGAGCTGTTCATCGTGGGGCGCGAAACCGCCAACGCCTTCAGTGAGCTGATAGACCCGGTGGATCAGCGCAGCCGCCTCGAGGCCCAGCAGGAACGCCGCCGCGCCGGCGACCCCGAGGCCCAGACCGTGGACGAGGACTTCATCCATGCCCTCGAGGTGGGCATGCCCCCGACCGGTGGTCTCGGCATCGGCATCGACCGCCTGGTGATGCTGCTCACCGACAGCCCCTCGATCCGGGATGTGATTGCTTTCCCGCTGCTGCGGCCGGAAGCCCGCTCCGGCTCCGGTGGCGAGGCCGGTTGACCCAGTGCCAGCCCGGTTGTAGGGGCTGGCGGCCGGGGGCTGGAGCCCCGGGTCGGGTGCAATGGGATAATGGTCTTGTGTAGGCAATCTCCCCCAGCGGGGCACTCTTATCCATGAGCGGCGAGCGCGTCGGTTTTCGCTTCAAACACGCCGATGCGGTGGTGAAGCGCAACCCCCAGGGGCGTTCGCGCCGTGGCTGGGTGATGGAGCCGGTGGAGCAGACCACCAGCCGCGGTACCAAAATGCCGGCCTACCGGATTCGCTGGCGCGATAGCGAGCGGCCCGAGATCGTGCTGCAGCACATGCTGATCGCCGATCCCGATCCCACCCCGCCGCCCGAAGGGGTGAGCCTGGTGCCGCCGGCACCCAAGAAGTAGCGGCCACCGCCTAGATCCAGCCCCGCAGGCGATACACGCCCAAGCCCAGCAGCTCCTTGAGCGACGTGGTTGTTGAAGCCAGGGCTCCCGCGTTGGGCATCAGGTCGAGCAGGAGGCTCTCTGGCGTGGGCCGGCCGGACTGGTTGCGGGCCGCCAGTTGGAAGTCGCAGGCCACCGGCACGATCGTCAGGTCCGTGAGGTGGCGGAAGGTGGCAGCGGCCCGGGGCAGGTGGGTGGCGCTGGTGACCAGGAGTAGGGAGTGCCAGCCGCGCTCCCGGGCGATGTTCCGGATCGCCAGGGCTTCCTCGGCGGTGTTGCGGGGGGCTTCACTGCGCACGATCTGTTGGGCCGGCACCCCAAGGCTTTCGGCCAGGGTGGCGGCGTAGCTGGCTTCGGGTGGGGTGGGGTCCCCGTTGGCGAAGGTCACCCTTCCGCCCGACACCACCAACCAGGGCGCCTTGCCCTGCCGGATCAGATCGACCCCCGTCAGCAATCGGTCCGCCGCATCGGCCACCTCCACCCGCCGGCGGGGCGGCAGGGGAGGCACCAAGCCCCCACCCAGCACCAGCACCGCATCGGCGCTGGGTAGGGGTTCCGGGGTGAGCCGCACCGCCCGCTCCTCC
>JBAXOO010000189.1:0-4271 GCA_037133235.1 Cyanobium sp. ELA507 | reverse complement strand
GCATCGAGTTGCTCCTTCAGGCGCCGGAGGCGGCCCGAGGTGTGCTCGTACTGCACCACCCAGAGAATCGGCACCAGCACCAACGAAAAACCAAGCGTGGGCAAGGCCAGCAGGAAGGTGAGCAGGGTGCACTGGCGCGGCGGGAGATAGCGGGGGGAGCTCTGCCCCTCCAGAAAACCCCGCTGCCGGGCCATCTCAATGGTGTCTTTTTGCTCGCGCGTGAGATCCATAGGCCCGATGGATGTCTCTACTGATCTTGTCCAAGCCGCATTAACGGCGGTTTAAACAAGCCGTCGTCCCATCACTGGGAGAGGGTGATCCAAGGCACACCCCCAAGGGGCCATCGAGCCTCAGCAAATTCCCTTCGTAAGGGGGCCGCTCAGGTGTGGCAAACCACCCTGGAAGGGCGGGCATCAAATTCTTAGGGTGAACCAGTTCGTTGATTCATCAGCCGATGAGCTGCGCCTTTCCCGTCCTCCATCCCAACCCTGGATGGAGCCCCACCATGGCCAACGGCACCGCGAATGCCAACGGCATCGCTAATGCCAACAGCGCAGCGGGTGCGTTAAGCCCCACTGGGTATAACAGTATTCTCTCTCCTAGCAATGTTCCGATCACCGACACCGTCGGTAAACATTGCATTCTTGAGCTTTACGATTGCGATTGCGCCAAGCTCGATGATGAAAGCCTTCTTCGCAGCGCCATCAGCAATGCCGCCCTGCGGGCTGGTGCCACGCTTCTCCAACTGATCAGCCATCGCTTCGAGCCCCATGGGGTCACCGGCCTGGCCTTGTTGGCCGAATCCCACATCTCCATCCACACCTGGCCCGAATCCGGCTACGCCGCCGTCGACGTCTTCACCTGCGGCGATCACACCATGCCGGAGCGGGCTTGCCGGGTGTTGGCCGAAGAATTGGGGTCCCGACGCCACAAACTCAGCAGCTTTCGCCGCGAGACGCCGGGCCAGATCGCCGGCGCCGCCAGGGAGCCCGCTGCGGCCGAACCGAGCTGGCCTGGCTGAGCGGCGTGGCTCTAGCGGGGGCTGAACGCAGGGACAGGCGACGAGCCGGTCGGATCGACAGATGTCCAACCGGCATCAACACCTGTCCTTAAACCTCAGCCACACAAAGCGGCCTAGCTTCCAGCAAGGTCTCCCCTGCCGCCATGGTCCTCCGATTCGCTGCTTTGTTCCCCGGCACCCTGGCTTTCCCTCGCCGCCGTGCCCTCGCCGGCGGTATGGCCGCCCTGCTCGGACTGGGTCTGAGCGGCTGTGGAGGCACCACCACCCTGAATGGGGCGGGGGCTTCGTTCCCTGCTCCGCTCTATCAGCGCTGGTTTCAGGACCTGGCGGGCCAGGGCGTACGGGTCAACTACCAGTCGGTGGGCTCCGGTGCCGGTGTGCGCCAGTTCATCTCACGCACGGTCGATTTCGGCGCCAGCGATGTGCCGATGAAGGCCGAGGAGATCGCCAAAGTGCCCCAGGGGGTGGTGCAGATCCCGATGACGGCCGGTGCCATCGCGGTGGCCTACAACCACAAGGGTTGTGAGCTGAAACTGAGCCAGGCCCAGCTGGTGGACATTTTCAGCGGCAAGATCACCAACTTCAGCCAGCTCGGCTGCAGCGCCAAGCCGATCAAGGTGGTGCACCGCTCCGATGGATCCGGCACCACCGCCAACTTCACGGCCCACCTAGGGGCGATCAGCCCGGCCTGGAAGGAGCAGGTCGGCGTTGGCAAGACCGTGAAATGGCCCATCGGCATCGGCGCCAAGGGCAACGAGGGGGTCGCGGGCCAACTCAACCAGCTGGATGGAGCGATCGGCTACGTGGAAGAGGCCTTTGTGAAGGAGCCGCTCCAGGCCGCAGCCCTCACCAACGCCTCCGGCCAAGTGGTGAAGCCCACCTTGGCCAGCGAGAAGGAAGCCCTCGCCGCCATCGACCTGGGCCCCGAGCTCACCGGCAGCAGCCCCAATCCGGCCAAGGGCTATCCGATCGTGACCTTCAGCTGGCTGCTTCTCTATAAGACGGGCAACGGGGCGAAGCTGGAGGCGATCAACAAGGTGCTCGCCTACACCCTTTCCGACCAGGCCCAGGCGATGGCCCCGGAACTGGGCTTCATCAGCCTGCCCGCCGATGTGCTGGCCAAGGACAAGGCGGCCATTGGGGCAATGAAGCCCTAAGCCGCGCTGGCCTGCACCTGGGCTTGGTTGCCAGGCAGGTTGAGGGTCCCTAGGTTTTTTTGTAGAACTATTGCCGCTTCCATGGTTATCCGTACGCGTCTTGTTGAACTCTCCACATTGGAGGCCGTGGCCTATCGGCAGAAATTGCGGGGGGGCCAGGTGGGGGTGGTGATCCTTCGCCAGGACAGGGGCCAACCGGGTCTGGCCCTGCTCAACCGCCACAGCGGCGAAGCGGATCCCGCCGCCAACCTCCCGGCCGACCTTTTCCCGCCTGCGGCCTTTCAGGAAGCCCTCGAACTCACCGCTGGTCTGCCCTATTCCAGTCGCGGTCCGGTGAGCTTCCCCGCCGCGGCAGCGAGCGGATCCAGCGAGGTTTCTCCGGCCATCGCCGAGCTGGTTGAAGAGCCCGCCGCCGAGGATGTGGCCACCATCAACAGCGCCGACTATGGGGCGATCGTGAAGGCCTATACCAACAAAAAGGGGGAACTTTCCTATGACCTCCTCAATAAGGCCCTGATCCAAGCGGCCCGCTCCAATCCCTACGTGGCCTCGATGGTGGCCCGTCAGGCCAGTCTGGAAGAGATCCGCGACCACGTGGTGAAAGCCAATTTCGAGGCCGTCACCGGCAACCGCTCCCTTGGCCAGGCCGAGGTGGGGCGGATCGTGGAACTCCTCGATGAGGTGAGCCCCCGTTCGGTGCTGCGGGAGCTCAATGACGACCTGCGCAAGCTGCTCGCTGGGGCGGCGGGCTGAAGCGCAAGGCCTTGGCCCCAGGGAAGGGCCTGCTGCAACGGACTCAGGGCAATCCTTCCGGCACGATGTCGACCACCAAGGCCCGGGCGGTGGTGCTGCCTTCATTGCGCCACCAATGGGTGACCCCCGTGGCTTCAAAGGCCGCCTCGCCAGGACCAATCACCCGAGGGGCAAAACCTGGCCCCCGGCGTTCGGTCATCTGGCCCGAGAGGATGTAGGCGACGCCGGGGCGCTGGTCGTGGCGATGCAGGGCGATGCTGCCGCCCGGGGCGATGGTGAGCTCCCGCAGCCGCAGTTCCCGGCCCTGCAAGGCCGGGAAATCGTGGTCGAGGGGAAGGGCGCCGAGCCGCTTCAACGCCAAGACCCCCTGGGTGACCGTGGCGGCCGGGGACGGCGCTCCGGCCGCCCGACCTGGTGCTCCGGCTTGGGGTGCCTGGACTTCTTGGGGAGGCACCACGGTGGGCTGCTGACACCACCCGGGGGCGGGGATCGCCAGGAGCACGGTGGCAAGACCGAAGAAACGGGCACTGGGGGGCATCGAACCGGAGCGTCTGGGGCGCAGGGGCTCAACCTAGATCCGCTGGTCCGGTCGATGGCCAGCAGGGGGCCGACGCCCCAGCATGGCCTCAGCAAGGCTGAATTCCGATGGTCAACCCTCCCGCGGTCCTGAACGGCTGATGGGCAGCGGCCAGTGGTTGATCGCGCTGCTTTTTGCCTACTTCCTGATCCAGGTGGGAGCCAGCCTGAACGCCGGCCTGCCGGTGCTACCGAAGGACTGGTCGGATTCCGCGCCCTAGAAGCTCTTAATCGTGACAGGCACGGGCTTGTCCTGCGCCTGCACGGAGGCGATGCCGCTGAATGTCAGCGCCGCGATCGCCAGGACTGGAATGATTGTTATGAGCTTCATGCTCATGTCTCACTGCTGCATGGGACTGGACGAACGTTCGGCCTGCCTCTGCCTTGGGAAATCTGGCTGGTGTTGAAGCGGCAGGGCTAGAGGCTCGACTTCACGGTCGGCGACTGCCGCCAGGGCTTCATGGCTCATCCCTGGAGCTCGAAGGCTCGCGTCTGAGCATGGAGCATCGCCGGAGAGTGCCGCCCATCCCTGCCTCCGGCTCCGGGCCCCCCGGTGCGCGAGTCCACACAATGGTCGCGGCTTTAGGTTTTCTGGCCGCCTGTCCCTTCTACTAGTAGTAAAGGTGGCCTGTGGCAGGGGGGATTCTTGTTGAGATTTTTGGTGCCGCGGGAGCTTTCCCCCGGTGAAAGGCGAGTGGCCGCGACCCCAGAGACTGTGCGGCGGCTTCTGGGAAAAGGGGTGAGCGTGAGGGTCCAGCAGGGGG
>JBAXOO010000188.1:0-4291 GCA_037133235.1 Cyanobium sp. ELA507 | reverse complement strand
AGAGCTCGGGGTCCACTTCGAGATCCAGTCGCTGCGGGAAGCGCAGGGGATCGAGTGCAATGACGGTGTTATCCATTCCGGGAACAGGCCGAAGACATCGGGCAGATGGATGACATCTGAAGGTTAAGAGTACAGGTACTTTCTCCACGGCTGAGACCCTGGATTGCTGATGG
The DNA here is from genome assembly GCA_037133235.1 of Cyanobium sp. ELA507. Taxonomy (GTDB): domain Bacteria; phylum Cyanobacteriota; class Cyanobacteriia; order PCC-6307; family Cyanobiaceae; genus Cyanobium. Next base: position 4,118 of record JBAXOO010000188.1, on the reverse strand, counting down.
ATGCAGCGGATCCGCTGCTGTTTTGTTGGCCAAAAGCGCGGCATTGATCCCCCAGCGCAGCTTCGCTGAGAATTTGCTGTGCAAATGCGGGAAATCACAGCTGCAGAGTCCATGATTGTCATGTCTCAGCGCTTGCAAGATGCAGCAGCCAACCCCCCAAGCCCTCAGCGCAATGCCTCCAGCATTCCGTACCCCCAAGCGCCTGACGATCACCTTGCCCTATGGCGTCTATCAAGCCTTGATGGCCCTCAGCGACGACGAAGGCCGATCAATGAGCAACCTAGCAGAATTTTTCCTCGAACAGCAGTGCCGCCAACTTGGAGAGCGTAAGCCAACGATTCACTAGCAACACTCCGCCCAGGAGGGAGCGTGAGCCCACTCAACGCCAAGGCAGCGGAAACCCTTGCCTTATTTCCCTTGCCTTTGCAGAATCTATCGATCAGGCCCCTCGCTTCGATCGAAGAGTTTGCCGAGGCAACAAGCCAATCATTGGCTATATTGTATGCCGAAAGTACTATCAAGGCGATCGCCGGGAAAGGCGAAGTAGATGTTGTCGATGTTGGTAAATTGCGCGTGGTTGCCGGAAAGACGACGCCGATGAATCTTGTCTGGGAGGCTAACCATAATCTTGCGGTCCAGTTGTGCGTTAAAGGTTTCATCCAGTACCGCTCCGATTTCGCCTGTATGCAGGCCAACGATGGCTGTCTGCTTGTCGTGCCAAATGAGGGCAGGCCCCTTGCATTTGCCTATCATTCTGGCCTGTCATTCCAGCTTGATCGCAGTGTCCTGCAGTGGGCGATCAGCGTGATTGGTGGAGTTTCAGTGCCGATGGCGATCGATCACCCATTCGTGAATGGCGTCGAGGATCGCGACGCCGCCGCGCGTTTGCGAAGGATTCTTTTTCGGTTTTTTGACTATATAGACTCTCTCCTTCTAGAAGACCCAGCCCTGCCCAGTTGCCTGGGCTTGGATGATCAAATATACAGATTGTTTGCGCTGGAATACCTGGCTGGGTTTGGTGTTGCTAACCAAGCGAAGCGGCGGCAGCGATCTATCGCTGGTGAGTCGATCGCATTGGATGATCTGGTCGACTGGATCAAGGCCAATCTTCATCGGCCCCTCACCCTCACCGACCTGCAGGAAAGGAGCCATTACTCGACCCGCCAGCTCCAGCACCTCTTCAAGACCAGGCTCAACTGTTCCCCCATGGATTTTGTGCGTCGGGAGCGGCTGGGTTATGCCATGGATCGCCTCTAGTCTGCCGGGCCCGGTGAAAGCGTCTCCACGATCGCCAGGGCTTGTGGTTATCGGCATCTCAGCAACTTTTCCTCGGACTTTCGTCGTCTATTCGGTTATTCACCGTCCCAGGTTTTGAGGGCATCGAAGCGGTGACAGCGATGCCCCAGCCCAGCGCCCAGCCGAGCCCCCACTTGGGCCCGGAGATGGTGGTCTGGGCGGAAGGCTGATCAGAAGCCGGAAGCGGTCCCGGCGAAGCGCCGGTTGACCTCCGGCCAATTGATCAGGGGCCACCAGGCCTTGATGTAATCGGGTCGGCGATTTTGATACTTCAGGTAGTAGGCGTGCTCCCACACGTCCAGGCCCAGTAGGGGAATGCCGCGTTCGATCCCGGGCAGGTCCATCAGTGGGTTGTCCTGGTTGGGCGTGCTGGTGATGGCCAGGCTGCCATCGGCCCTGCGGATCAACCAGGCCCAACCCGAGCCGAAGCGAGCCGCAGCCGCCTGGTTGAAGGCGCTCTGCAGCGCTTCGATGGAGCCGAAGCTGCGATCGATCGCCTTCAAGAGTTCGCCGGAAGGGGCGCCGCCTGATCCTGGGGGCGCCATTGCGGCCCAGAACTGGCTGTGGTTCCAGTGGCCGCCGCCGTTGTTGCGCACCACCTCGGGAAAGCTCGAGATCTGTCCTTGCAGGGCGTCGAGGCTCAGCTCGGCGAGGGCCGGATGGCTCTTGATCTGGGCGTTGAGGTTGGCCACGTAGGCGCCGTGGTGGCGGTCGTGGTGAATGGTCATCGTGGTGGCATCGATCGCTGGTTCGAGGGCATCGGCGGCGTAGGGGAGTGGCGGCAGGCTGAAGTCCGCCCAAGCGGGGACGGCCGTGCCCAGCAACAGCACAAGGGCCGTCAGGCAGCTCAGCAGGGTCTTGGCCGGAAAAGGAAGGCGCATTACGGCAGCCAATGGTTGGGCGTAGTCTCGCCGCCTAGCCGCCCATCGGGTGATGGTGAAGCTGCAGCGCGAGCAACTTGTGCAGATTCGGCGCCGCCATCTGGGTTATCGCATCACCCTGGCCTACGAGCTGTTGCTGGTGGTGTTGATGCCGGCGGCTGGCCATATTCCCTGGTTGCTCTCGCTCCTGTTGATCTTTTTGGCGCTGGAGTTGATGGTTTTCATCAGCCGTTTTTCGATGTTGCAGCGCACCAGGCCCTTGATCTATGGGTTGGGTGGTTTGGCGATGTTGCTGGAATTGATCTGGCATGGTTCCTTGGTGTGGGATCTCCATCTGGCTCGTATTCTCGCTATCCCGCACTTAATCGTTTGGGTGTCCTTTATCTGGCTTTCGGTGATCCGCAAGATCAGTTCCCTGGTCCGCGAACCCTTTGTGACCCTGTCGGTGGTGTTGGGTGCAGTTTCGGGATACCTGAGCATTGGCATCGCTGGCGGCCTCTCCCTCACGGCCCTGTGGGTTCTTCAACCACAAGCGTTTGTGGCTGCGGCCCTGCCGACGCCCCCCGCTGGCATGGACCCCACCCTCGGCATGGGTCCGGCGCTGATGGTGGCATCCTTTTCCCTGCTCACCACCGTGGGAACGGAGGTGCTGAATTCAGCCAATCTCACCGCTCAGTTGATTGCGAATTTGATTACCATCGCCGGCCAGCTTTATGTGGCCGTTTTGATTGGCTTGATTCTCGGTCGTGTCAATCAACGCACCGTGTAGTCTGCCGCTACGGCGATTGCCGTTTCCTCCATTCCTCGCTCCTTCTTTTCCATGGCAAGCACGCTCCAGGAAGCCGTTGATGCCTTTTACGCCGCCGGCAACCTGATGTTTAAAGGCGACATTTCGGGCATGGAAGCGATTTTGTCTGCGGCCGACGACATCAGCGACATGGGACCAACCGGCGCCATCCATCGCGGCCGCCAGGCGGTGATGGCGGAGTTTGCCAAGGAGTCGGCGATGGGATTTAGTGGAACCCTTGTGGCGGTTGATCGTCAGATCGTTGAAACCCCAGAGATGGGCTTCGTGGTTTGTCGGGAGCAGGGCGCCATTGCCCCCATCGATGGCGAATCCTTACCCGTGGATATCCGCTCCACCACGATCTTCCGCCGCGAAGGTGGCCATTGGCGGGTGGTGCATCACCACACGGATCGTTTTTAGGTAGCCGCTGGTTTAGACAGCAGCCGGTTTTGGCCACCGCTGGCCTAGGCCCGGCCACCCCGTTTCTGCAGCCATGGTCAAGCTCCGGCCTTAACGGCGATCACCGCAAAGAAGGGATCCCCCTGCCCCCCCAACCAGCCCAGGGGACCCTCCGCCTTGGTGGGTTCCGCGATCAGCTGGGGGGTGGGCCAACCCTGGGCCACCAGCACCTGCGCCACCACGGCGAGGCGTTGCCGATCGGTGGCATCGCTCCAGATCCGCGGTGCCTTTTGGGCAAACATCCGATTCGAGAACGCGATGATCAGCTGGCCACCGGGGCGCACCACCCGCAGCAGTTCGGCGGCCACCTCCTCCGGTTGCTCCAGGTATTGCCAGCCGGCCACCACTAGGGCCGCATCGATGCTGTTGGCCTCCAGGGGCAGCTGCTGGTCGCGGTTGAGGTTTTGCCTCCAGTGCCGATCCAGCCGGGGGTTGGCCTCCAGTTCGCGGCTGTTGAGGCCATGGCCGATCACGCTGCCGTAGCGAATGGTCTCGGGCAGATGGCTCACCCAACTGCTCATCAAGTCGAGCACCACCGCCCCCGCCGGGATCCGCTCGGCGTAGAGGGCCGTGAGCCGGGCCCGGAACGCCGCGTCGAGGTGCTGCACGAAGCGTGGTTCGGCGTAGAAGAGGGCGTCATCGGAGCGGTCGAGCTTCCAGCGCTCCGGTGCGCTGAGCACCTGCACGGCCATGAG
>JBAXOO010000187.1:0-4301 GCA_037133235.1 Cyanobium sp. ELA507 | reverse complement strand
AGGATGCGGCCTCCCACACAGCGGCCATGTCCCAGGAAGCGATCTTCGAGAAAGTCCGCTCGATCGTTGCCGAGCAGCTCAGCGTCGACGCTGCAGAGGTGAAGCCCGAGTCAAACTTCCAGAACGACCTCGGTGCCGACTCGCTCGACACCGTCGAACTGGTGATGGCCCTAGAGGAGGCCTTCGACGTCGAAATCCCCGACGAGGCCGCCGAAGGCATCACCACCGTGGGCGATGCGATCAAGTACATCCAAGAGAAGCAGGCCTGAGGCGTCCATGGTGGAGGGTCTCCGCCGCGTCGTCGTCACTGGCCTAGGCGCGGTCACACCGATCGGCAACAACGTTGCCGCCTACTGGGAAGGCTTGCGCAGCGCCCGTAATGGGGTGGCGCCAATCACCCTGTTTGATGCTTCGCGCCACGCCTGCCGCTTTGCTGCGGAGGTGAAGGATTTCGATCCGGCCGGCTGGCTTGAACCCAAAGAGGCAAAGCGTTGGGACCGCTTCTGCCAATTTGGTGTGGTGGCGGCCAAGCAGGCCGTGGCCGACGCTGGCCTCAGCATCGAAGACAGCAATCGGGCCCGCATCGGTGTCTCGATTGGTTCCGGTGTGGGGGGCCTCCTGATGATGGAGACCCAGGCCCACGTGCTCGCCGACCGGGGCCCCGACCGGGTGAGCCCGTTTTGCGTGCCGATGATGATCCCCAACATGGCCACGGGCCTGGCGGCGATTGCCCTCGGCGCCCAGGGCCCCAGCAGCGCCGTGGCCACCGCCTGCGCCGCCGGCTCCAACGCCATCGGCGATGCCTTCCGCCAGATCCAGCTCGGCTTGGCCGATGCCATGGTCTGCGGTGGCGCCGAATCGGCGATCACCCCGCTCGGGGTGGCCGGTTTCGCCAGCGCCAAGGCCCTCTCCTTCCGCAACGACGACCCGACCACGGCCAGCCGTCCCTTCGATCTGGAGCGCAATGGCTTCGTGATCGGCGAAGGCGCTGGTGTGCTGGTGCTGGAAAGCCTTGAGCACGCCACCGCCCGCGGTGCCACGGTGCTGGCCGAGATCGTGGGCTATGGCACCACCTGCGATGCCCATCACATCACCGCCCCCTCCCCGGGCGGCACGGGGGGCGCCCAGGCGATGCGGCTTGCTCTGCTGGATGGCCGCCTCACCCCCGAGGCCGTGAGCTACGTGAATGCCCACGGCACCAGCACCCAGGCCAACGACAGCAATGAGACCGCCGCCATCAAGGCGGCCCTTGGCGAGCACGCCCACCGGATCCCGGTGAGTTCCACCAAATCGATGACCGGCCACCTCCTCGGGGGCAGCGGCGGCATCGAGGCCGTGGCGGCGGTGCTGGCCATTGGCCACAACCTCGTACCGCCTACGATCAATTACCGCACTCCCGATCCCGCCTGTGATCTGGATGTTGTGCCCAACCAGGCCAGGGAACACCCCGTTGATGTCGTGCTCTCCAACTCCTTCGGGTTCGGCGGCCACAACGTCTGTCTGGCGTTCCGCCGGATGACCTGAGCGCCGCGCCGCGGCCCCTCCCATCCCCGGGAACCAGCCCTCCTACCTACCGCTTAGCCCCACACCCCCGAGTCCCCATGGTCGCCGCTCCCACCACCTCGGTCGAGACGCTCAGCATCAACAGCATCCGCTTCCTGGCGGTTGATGCGATCAACAAATCGAATTCGGGCCACCCGGGCCTGCCAATGGGCACCGCGCCCATGGCCTACGCCCTCTGGGACAAGGTGCTGCGGCACAACCCCAAGAACCCCAAGTGGTTCAACCGCGACCGCTTCGTGCTCTCGGCCGGCCACGGCTGCATGCTGCTGTACGCGCTGCTGCACCTCACCGGCTACGACTCGGTGACGGTCGAGGATCTCAAGCAGTTTCGGCAGTGGGGCTCCAAGACCCCGGGCCACCCCGAAACCTTTGAAACCCCCGGCGTTGAGGTCACCACCGGCCCCCTCGGTCAGGGCATCTCCAACGCGGTGGGCCTGGCGATCGCCGAGGCTCACCTGGCGGCCACCTTTAACAAGCCCGGCCACAACCTGGTGGACCATTTCACCTACGTGATCATGGGTGACGGCTGCCACCAGGAGGGCATCTCCGGCGAAGCGGCCTCGCTGGCTGGACACCTGGGCCTCGGCAAGCTGATCGCCCTCTACGACGACAACCACATCACCATCGATGGCGACACCGCGGTGTCGTTCACCGAGGACGTGCTGAAGCGCTACGAGGCCTACGGCTGGCACGTGCAACACGTGGAGGATGGCAACCACGACGTGGAAGGCATCCGCAAGGCGATCGAGGCGGCCAAGGCGGTCACCGATAAGCCCAGCATGATCAAGATCACCACCACGATCGGTTACGGCTCCCCCAACAAGGCCAACACCGCCGGCGTGCATGGTGCCGCCCTCGGGGCCGAGGAGGCCGCCCTCACCCGCAAGGCCCTCGACTGGAACTACGGCGAATTCGAGGTGCCCGCCGAGGCCTACGACCACTGGCGCCAGGCCATCGAGCGCGGTGCCGCCGCCGAGACCGAATGGAATGGCGTCCTGGAGGCATACCGCGCCGCCTTCCCTGCCGAAGCCGCCGAGTTTGAGCGCCGCCTGCGGGGCGAACTCCCCCAGGGCTGGGATGCCAAGCTCCCCAGCTTCAGCCCCGAAGACAAAGGCCTGGCCACCCGCCAGCACTCCTACAACGCCCTCAACGCCTTCGGCCCGAGCCTGCCCGAGCTGATCGGCGGCTCCGCCGACCTCACCCACTCCAACCTCACCGACATCAAAGGAGAGAAGAGCTTCCAGAAGGGTGCCGAGGCCAACCGCTACCTCCACTTCGGGGTGCGGGAGCACGCCATGGCGGCGATTCTGAATGGCATCGCTTACCACGGCAGCGGCCTGATCCCCTACGGCGGCACCTTCCTGGTGTTCGCGGGCTACATGATCGGCGCCATGCGGCTCTCGGCCCTGAGCGAACTGGGCTGCATCTACGTGCTCACCCACGATTCGATCGGCCTGGGTGAAGACGGCCCCACCCACCAGCCGGTGGAAACCCTGGCCAACCTGCGCGCCATCCCCAACCTGCTGGTGATCCGTCCCGGCGACGGCAACGAAACCATGGGCGCCTATCAGGTGGCCGTGGCCAACCGCAAGCGCCCCACCGTGCTGGCCCTCAGCCGCCAGGCGATGGCCAACCAGGCCAATTCCTCCGCCGCCGCCGTGGCCAAGGGTGGCTACATCCTCGAAGACAGCAACGGCACCCCGGACCTGATCCTGATCGGCACCGGCACCGAACTCGAACTGGCCACCAAGGCGGCCGCCGTGCTCCGCGCCGAAGGCAAGAACGTGCGGGTGGTGTCGATCCCCTGCGTCGAACTGTTCGAAGAGCAGGACGCCGCCTACCGCGAATCCGTACTGCCCGCCGCCGTGCGCAAGCGCTTGGTGGTGGAAGCCTCCAGCTCCTTCGGCTGGCATAAGTACAGCGGCTTCGATGGCGACACCGTGTCGATCAACCGCTTCGGCGCCTCGGCTCCTGGCCCCGTCTGCCTCGAAAAGTTCGGCTTCACCGTCGACAACGTGGTGGCGAAGGCGAAAGCGCTGGGGTGAGTTCAGCTCGCTAGCTCCTCATCAGCATCCTTGGAGTGGGCGCCTCACAAGCGCCCCTTGCGGGGCTGCTCACAAGCGCCCCTCACGGGGCTGCTCAGAAGCGCCCCTCACGGGGCTGCTCAGAAGCGCCCCTTTCGGGGCTGCTCAAAAGCGCCCCTCACGGGGCTGCTCAAAAGCGCCCCTCACGGGGCGACGCCAACAGCAGCGCCGCCATGCTCACCAGCATCACCAGGGTGGAGAGCACCTGGATCTGCGGAGAAATTTCCCGCTGAAAAGCGCCGGCCAGATAGAGCGGCAAGGTCACTGTCTCGCCGGCGGTGAAGCTGCTAATCACGTAGTCGTCAAACGACAGGGAAAAGCAGAGCAGGGTGGCCGCCAACAGCCCGGGCACCAATAACGGCAGGGTGACGCGGCGGAAGGCCGCTAAGGGGGTGGCCCCCAGATCCTGGGCCGCCAGCTCCAGGGTGGGATCGAACCCCGCCAGCCGGGCCTTGAGCGTGAGGGCCGCATAGCTCAGGCAAAAGAGGCTGTGGGAGAGCACCAAGGTGAGCGGACCGCGGGGCAGATCGATGCCCACGAACAGGTTCAACAAAGCCGTGGCCATCACGATCTCGGGGTTGGTGAGGGGCAAAGCCAGCAGCAGCTCGATCGAGCGGCCGCCGCGCACGCGGGCGCGGCTGAGGGCCAGGGCCA
>JBAXOO010000186.1:0-4306 GCA_037133235.1 Cyanobium sp. ELA507 | reverse complement strand
GACCGACATGCGCCTGGCCGCTCTGTTCCGCCGTCAGGGCCAGCCGGAGGTGGCCGTGCCGCTGCTGGTGGAAGTGGTGAAGGTGATGTCCCCGTCCAGTGAGGCGGGCCGCAAGGCCTACCAACAGCTGTTGGAAATCGGCTTCGTGAGCACCCCATACACCGCCGTGTCCCCCGGCAGCTGAGGCCCCTGGCCCTCAGCCGCCCCTACCCGGTGGCGCCTAGATTCGACCGGCCTTCAAGGGTTCCCTTTCCATGGTCCAACCGGAGCAGGTTCGCGAGGCCATCCGCCGCGCCCTTCCCGATGCCGTCGTGGAGGTGGAAGACCTCACCGGCGGTGGCGATCACCTGCAAGTCCGGGTGGTCTCCTCCGCCTTTGATGGCCTGACCCGGGTGAAACAGCACCAGCTCGTGTACGGGGCCCTCCGCAGTGAGCTGGCCAGCGAGGCGATCCACGCCCTGGCCGTTCAGACCTCCACGCCGGCCTGATCCGGCAGCACGATCACCCTTCCTTCCGTTTCGCACCTTTATCCATGGACAGCTCCACCCAGCAACGCATCGATGGTCTGATCGGCGGCAGCCCGGTCTTCGTGTTCATGAAGGGGAACAAGCTGATGCCCCAGTGCGGCTTCAGCAACAACGTGGTTCAGATCCTCACGGCCCTGGCGGTGCCGTTTGAAACCTTTGATGTGCTTTCCGACATGGAAATCCGTCAGGGAATCAAGGAATTGTCCGACTGGCCCACGATCCCGCAGGTCTACGTGAAGGGCGAATTCATCGGCGGATCCGACATCCTGATCGAGATGTACAACTCTGGTGAACTCCGCGAAAAGCTGGCGGTGGCCCTGGCCTCCTGAGCCCTCTAGGACCAAGTTTCAGTAACGGCCCCTCTCCTGTTCAAACAGGGTGCGGGGGTCGCCATCGGGACCGATGAAGCTGGAGGGATCCATGATCCAGCGGTCGATCAGCTCCTCCAAACGCCGCTGGGACAAGGGATCAAGCACGGCGGTGCGCCGCAGGGCATGGAGATAACCATCGGCATAGAGCCGCAGTTCGGCAGGTCCGTGGAAGCGATGCGCCAGTTCCTGGCAGGCATCGCAGAGGGACTGGAAGTGGCGAATGGCGTCGGGGTGTTGCAGCACGATCAAGGGGGCTCTGGCCCGTCAAACCATTGTGCCGCCCCACGTCAACGCCAGGGGCTGGGGAGGGGGCGGGATCCCGGCCAGGACGTAGGCCGGTTTGGAAGGCATCGGCGAATTGGCGAGAATCGTTTACAAATCCGTTAGGGTGCGCTCATCAAGGCGTTCGCCCCGGTCTCAACTCGGGCAAGCCGTTGATCGAACGGAGTCCCAACCCGTTCAAAAGGCAACCTGAGGGCACCCGCAAAAGCAAGCTGCATGGTTCAGGAAACCACCACTGATGCCGGCCAAGCCCGCAGAGTTCTGGTGGTGGACCCCCATGCCACCCTGCGGACGGTGCTAGCCCAGCGCCTCCGCCAAGACGGGCACCTCGCGGCCGCTGTGGCCACGGTGCAAGAAGCCCTGGAAATCTGTCAGGAGCAGGCTCCCGATCTGCTGGTGAGTGCGGAGTTGCTGGAGGAAACGTCGGCCCTGCGCCTGGCCGCCCAGCTCCGTTGTCCGGTGATGGTGCTCACGGCCCGCGCCGGCTCCGAACCGGTGGTGTCGCTGCTGGATGCCGGCGCCGATGACGTGCTCCGCAAACCCTTTGGCCTGGAAGAACTGGCGGCGCGCTGTCGCACCCTGCTGCGCCGCAGTGGCGCCGGCCTGCAGGAACGGGTCTGCGTCGGGCCGCTCGAAGTGCACCTGCTGCTGCGCCAAGTGACCCTGCGGGACCAGCCGGTGGAGCTGAGCCCCCGCGAATTCGCCCTGCTCTGTGCCTTGCTGATGCCGCCCGGGGTGGTGCGCAGCCGCCAGGAACTGCTGCGGATGGCCTGGCCCCCGTTCAGCGGCGGCCCCCGCTCGGTGGACACCCAGGTGCTCACCCTGCGCCGCAAACTTGAACAGGCGGGCCTGGGGGAGGGCGGCGGCATCGAAACGATGCGCCAGCAGGGCTACCGATTCAGTCTTGATACCCTCCCCCAGCAGGATCTTGAAGTCGTGAGCTCCGACGGGGTGCCCCCCTCCCGCATCGCCGCCTTGAGCTGAGGCCAGCTGGGGCGGCGCTCAGGGAGGGTCCAAACCCTCAGGTGCCCGGCCAGACCAACGCTAGGGTCAGGATTTCTCCGCCCAGCATCAGGGTGCAGAGGATGGCCAGCAACTGATAAGTCCAAGGGGGACTGATGCGCCCCACCGCGGTCAGATCCAGGCCCGAGCAGGCCCCAAACCGCTCCAGGAAATCGGCAAACCGCTCCACCCGCTGGGGAAGCAGGAAAGCCCCTCCGTCCCGGTCGCGCACATAGAACACCTTGCCGCCCTGGCTGGTGCCTACCGGCGTGAGGGCCGTGACGGCGGACCAATCCAGCCGCCAGCCGCGGCGCAGCAGCCAGGCGCACCAGGGGGGATGGCCCACCCGGATGCCGCTGCCATCGACTTCGACCCGTTCGCTGGTGATCGCCAGCACCGCCACCAGCCCCAGGGGCACCGCCGCTAAGATCAGGGGCCGCAACCCCGGCGGGGCCAGCACGGGCAATGGCACCACCAGGGCCAGATAAAGCCCCAGCAGGGTGAAACGGATCAGGGCCGCCATCCCGTAGCTCTGAAGCTCCGTTGGGGATTCGTTCTCGACCACGGCCCTCAGCGATCCTCCGGCGAACCGGGCAGGGGTTCGATCAAGGTAGGGGGCTGGTAGCGGCCGGTGAACACCTCTTCCTCGCGGCCCTTCCAGAACTCACCGAGGCGCATCAGGTCAGCATGGGCCTCCTGCACGCTGGCCAGGTAGGCCTGGGGATCCATGGATTCTTTCGCTTCGCGGATCTTGGCGAGCCGCATCAGGTGCCAGATCCAGGGCTTGCCCATCTCGCCGCGGGCCTCGAAGTAGCGGGCCAGGTCCTCGGAGGCGGGCAGGGGAGGGGTGGCCATGGCGGGGCAAAGCCGGCTTAGAGCTTTCACCCTATGGAACGGGGACAGGGATCTGTGGGCATGGCTGGACGGGTTCCCCGGCGGCCCTGATCGGCGGTTCAGCCTCAGGTTTGTCAGCCATAGAGCTCAGGGCGCAGGTCGGCGTGATAGCGGGTGCCGGCCGGGTGGAGCGGGCCGTAGTCGGCGGGAATGCAATCGGCCAGCAGCAGGGTGGGCTCGGGCCGGGCAGCCACCAGCACATCGCCATGGGGCCCGCAGATGATGCTGTTGCCCAGGTAGGCGGCCATCACGGTGCCATTCACCGTTTCTTCACCGCAGCGGTTGGCGTAGGCCACAAAACAGTTGTTGTGGATGGCGTGGGCGGGGATCAGGGTGCGGGAGACATCCGGGTAGGGGCGATCGGTGCGCTGGCCATTGCTGAGCAGGGCCCAGGTGTCGGCGGCGGTGGGGATAAGCACCAACTTCGCCCCAAGCAGGGCGAGGCGGCGGCTCAGCTCGGGGAACTCCGCCTCGTAGCAATTGAGCAACCCGAGCGGCAAGCCATTCACCTCCTGCACCGTGAAGGCCGGCCCCTCCTCGGGGTGTTCGTAGCCGGGGCTCCAGCAGAGCTTCTCATCGGGCCCCCAGAGGTGGGTCTTGCGGTAGTTGCGCAGCAGGGAGCCATCGGCGCCAAACAGGGCGATGGCGTCGTAGAAGCGCTCTTGGCCGGCCACCTGGGCCCGCTCGGGGTAGGGGCAGGCCACCGCCAGGCCATGGCGGCGGGCGGCGGCGGCCACCCGCTGCAGGCTGGGGCCATCCACCGGTTCGGCCAGGCGGCGGGCCAACTCCGGGGTCACGATGTAGCCGCTGAGGTAGAGCTCCGGGAAGGCCAGCAGCTGCACCCCCTGAGCGGCGGCGAGGCCGCAAACCGCCTCCAGGCGCTCCAGGTTTTCGGCCACGGCCTCGGGAGTGGCCGCCATGCCGGTGCCCTGCCAGATCCCCAGCCGCAGGCCCTCGCCAGGGGCCGGAGGCCTGGGCCTCAGGTAGGTATTGAGGCGATAGGTGAGGTCCATCGGGATCAGGGTGGCCGACGATGGGGCCGAGCCATGGCGGTGTGATGGATGGATCCTCCGACAGCTTCTGGCCGGGTTGCGGGTTCCGTTCAGGTTTCCCGGCAGGGGTGCTTTGCCACGCCTTAGGGGTGTCGTGGTGCCATGGCGTACGGGAAAATTGCCACTACCGCTCCAGGTTTCCCTCGTTGTCTCGGACCAGCCCGGAAGGGCCTGCCGT
>JBAXOO010000185.1:0-4341 GCA_037133235.1 Cyanobium sp. ELA507 | reverse complement strand
TCGGCCTGCGGTGGTGCTGGCGGGACCCTGGCGGGGTCATCCCGCCCACTGGGCCTCCCATCTGCAGGCCCTGATCCAGCTGCAGCGCCGCACGGGTTGGCCCGTGCTGGCCGACGCCCTTTCGGGCCTCCGGGGCCAGCCGGGGCTGGAGACCGTGGCCGGCTACGACCTGTTGCTGGAAGATCCGGCTCCGGAGCTGGCAGCCCCCCAGGTGCTGCGGCTTGGCAGCCTTCCCGCCAGCCGCCGGCTCGAAGGCTGGCTGGCGGGCCTGGGGGCCGATCAGTTGCTGGTGAGTGAGGGGGATCCCCGCCGCCTCGATCCTCTCGGGGTGGTGGCGGATCAGGTGTCGCTCGGGCTGCAGGCCTGGGTCCAGCCCGACCTCGCCAGCGGTTTCCCTTCGCCGCAAAGCCTCCAACTTGCCATCGCCTGGCAAGAGGCGGAGGCCGCTCTGCAGCGGCGCCTCGACCAGGAGCTCGGATCCGCTGCCGCCCCCATGGCCGCTTGGAGTGAGCCCGCCCTGGCCCGCCAGCTCAGCCGCTTGCTGCCGCAGGGGTTGCCGCTGATGCTGGCCAACAGCTCACCGGTGCGCGACTGGGAGAGTTTCGCCGATCCAGCCGCATCGACCCAGCCGGTGTTTGGCTTCCGGGGGGCCTCGGGGATCGATGGCACCCTCTCGGAGGCCTGTGGGCTTTCGGAGGCCCTGGGCGCCTGCCTGCTGCTCACTGGCGACCTCGCCCTCCTGCACGACGCCAATGGGTGGTTGTGGCGGCCCCAGCTGCGGGGGCAACTCACGGTGGTGGTGATCGACAACGGCGGCGGCGGCATCTTCGAGCAACTGCCGATCCGCACTGAACCGGCCGGAGCGCTCGATTTTGAGCGCCTTTTCGCCATGCCCCAGCCCGTCGACCTGCTGGCCCTGGCCGCCCTGCATGGCGTACCGGCCCGGCGGGTTGAAACGCCGGCGGCGTTGAGCGGCGATCTGGCCTGGGCCCTGGCCCAGCCCTTCAGCCTGCTGGTGGTGCCCACCGACCGTCGCCGCGACGCCGACCTGCGCCGGCGGCTGCGCACAATGGCCGCAACGGAATGCGCGCCGTGATCAACGAGCCCACCCTCAGCAGCGACCCAACCCCGTTGCCCTGGCAGCCGGTGGGGATCTATCGCGATATCCGCTTCCTGCGCAGCGATGAGGGCATCGCTCGGATCAGCATCAACCGACCGGAAAAGCGCAACGCCTTCCGGCCCGCCACCGTGCAGGAGCTCTGTGATGCCTTTTCCCGGGTGCGCGATGACCCCGGCATCGGGGTGGTGCTGTTCACCGGCGACGGGCCGGCGGCCGATGGGGTTTGGTCCTTTTGCGCCGGCGGCGACCAGAGCGTCCGGGGCGATGGGGGTTATATCGACGACACGGGCCTGCCCCGGCTCAACGTGCTCGACCTCCAGCGCCTCATCCGCAGCCTGCCGAAGGTGGTGATCGCCTTGGTGGCCGGCTACGCCATCGGTGGTGGCCAGGTGCTTCACCTGCTCTGCGACCTCAGCCTGGCGGCGGACAACGCCGTTTTCGGCCAGACCGGGCCGCGGGTGGGCAGCTTCGATGCGGGCTTCGGGGCGGGATACCTGGCCCGGGTGGTGGGCCAACGCAAGGCCCGGGAGATCTGGTTCCTCTGCCGCCGCTATGGCGCCCAGGAGGCCCTGGCCATGGGCTTGGTCAACGCCGTGGTGCCCCTCGATCGGTTGGAGGCCGAGGGGGTGGCCTGGGCCCGGGAGGTGCTGGCCCACAGCCCCACCGCGATCCGCTGCCTCAAGGCCGCCTTCAATGCCGAAACCGATGGCCTGGCCGGCATCCAGGAGCTGGCGGGGCAGGCCACCCATCTGTTTTACCGGACCGCCGAGGGCCAGGAGGGACGCAATGCCTTCCTCGAGAAGCGCGATCCCGATTTCAGCGGCAACGCCTGGTTGCCCTGATCCGTACCCAGACCGCGAGGCTCGCTCGGTAGCGTTGGGCGGCGCAGCTCCCATTATCCCCGATCCGCCCATCGTGCTCCGTCCCCAGCTCCGGACCGGGCAGTCCCCGTTAGCCCCCCTGCTGAGCAGGTTGCTGCTGCTGCCCCTGGTTTTTTGGTCGCACCAGGCTTTGGGGAAAGCTGCCCCAGTCCCCCCATCCGAGCCAACCGTTCCAGCCGCGGCCAAGGCGGGAAGCCCGCCGCCTCCGCCTCCGGCCCCTTCCGGGGCGGCCCTCCTGGAGGGCGCCGAACCGCTGGCCATCGGTCCAGGCTCCGCGGCATCCCCCGCTGTTCCAGGCCAAAGGGTTGCTCCCCTCACTCCCGCCGTGCTGGGGGTACCGGCTCCCCTTGCCCAACCCCCAGCCGCCAGCAATCCCGCTGCCCCTTCCCCTGCAGTGGTTGCGCCCAGCCCCAACCGGGCCCTGGTGCTCGACCGCCGGCGCCGGCTGCTCACCGTTCTGGAGAACGGCCAGGCCCTGCGTCGGTTTTCGGTGGCCGTGGGAATGCCGGGTTGGGAAACCCCGGTGGGCAGCTTCACGGTGCTGGAGAAAACCGAAAACCCCGTCTGGGAGCACCCCCAGAAGGGCACCCAGACCCCAGCCGGCCCAACCAATCCCCTCGGCAGCCGCTGGATCGGCTTCTACCGCGATTGCCATGGGCGGCGTGGCTGGGATGGGGAGCAGATCCTGGATGTGAAGGGTTGTGTGGTGGCGGGCTTCCACGGCACCCCCCACCGCTGGACGGTGGGCCAGGCCGTCTCCCACGGTTGCGTACGGCTCTACGACGAAGATGTGCGAACTCTGTTTGATCTGGTCCGGTTGGGTACGCCCGTCACGGTGGTGCCCTGAGGGCCTCCGATAGGGCCCGTACAGTGGCGCCCACCTGATCTCGGGAAGATGCGCGTCCTATTCGCCGCCGCTGAATGCGCGCCGATGGTCAAGGTTGGCGGCATGGGGGATGTGGTGGGATCCCTGCCCCCAGCGCTGGCGGCCCTCGGCCACGATGTGCGAATCATCCTGCCGGGTTACGGCAAGTTGTGGGGACGTCTGCAGATCCCCAGCGAGCCGATCTGGCGCGGCCACACGATGGGCACCGATTTCGCCATCTTCGAGACCCGTCACCCCAGCAATGGCCTGCCGATCTACCTGGTGGGCCATCCAGTCTTCGATCCTGAGCGCATCTATGGCGGCGAAGACGAAGACTGGCGTTTCACCTTTTTCGCCAGTGCCACGGCGGAATTCGCCTGGAATGGGGGCTGGAAACCCCAGGTGCTGCACTGCCACGATTGGCATACCGGCATGATTCCGGTGTGGATGCACCAGGACCCGGAAATCAGCACGGTGTTCACCATCCACAACCTCAAGTACCAGGGCCCCTGGCGCTGGAAGCTCGATCGCATGACCTGGTGTCCCTGGTACATGCAGGGGGACCACACGATGGCGGCAGCTTTGCTCTACGCCGATCAGGTGAATGCCGTTTCGCCCACCTATGCCCAGGAGATCCGCACGCCTGAGTACGGCGAGCGGCTGGATGGCCTGCTCAATCTGATCAGCGGCAAGCTACGCGGCATCCTTAACGGCATCGACATGGCCGACTGGGATCCGGCCACCGACAAGGCCCTGGCCTCCCCCTTCAGCTCCAGCAACCTGGAGGGCCGGCCGGCCAACAAGGCCCTGCTGCAGGAGCGCATGGGACTCACGGTGAACCCCAACACCTATTTGATGGGCATGGTGAGCCGCCTGGTCGATCAAAAGGGGGTGGACCTGTTGCTTCAGGTGGCCGACCGGGTGCTGGCTTACACCGACAGCCAGATCGTGGTGCTGGGGACCGGAGACCGCAGCTATGAGTCCGGGTTGTGGCAGCTGGCGGCGCGCCATCCGGGTCGCTTTGCGGTGTTCCTCACCTACGACGACGCCCTTTCCCGGCTGATCTATGCGGGTAGCGATGCCTTCCTGATGCCGAGTCGCTTTGAGCCCTGCGGCATCAGCCAGCTGTTGGCGATGCGCTACGGCTCGATTCCGGTGGTGCGCAAGGTGGGTGGTCTGGTCGACACCGTGCCCCCCCACGATCCCCGCCATCACAGCGGCACGGGCTTCTGCTTCGACCGCTACGAACCCGTGGATTTTTACACCACGATTGTGAGGTCCTGGGAGGCCTTCCGCCATGCCGACAGCTGGCGGGAACTGCAACGCCGCGCCATGGATCAGGACTTCAGCTGGGAGCGCTCGGCCCAGGCCTATGACGCGATGTACCGTGAGGTTTGTGGCGTCAAGCAACCCACCCCTGCCGCCGAGGAGGTGGAGCGCTTCTCCCAGGGCCAGGGGGCTGATCCCAGCCTGCG
>JBAXOO010000184.1:0-4354 GCA_037133235.1 Cyanobium sp. ELA507 | reverse complement strand
ATTCAGCCCATGGCCCAGTCCCCACGATCCTCTGATCGCTGGGGATTTTTTTTGAGGGCCGGTCAACAAGCCCCACCCTCTCGTGCCATCCCACACCCTCCGGCCCTAGGCCAGGCAACGACAAGCCAAAGCTGAAACGAACCCCCACATCCATTCCCCCATCACCATGGCGAAAACGGCCCTGATCACCGGAATCACCGGCCAGGATGGCAGCTATCTCACCGAACTCCTGCTTGAAAAGGGCTATGTGGTGCATGGCATCAAACGTCGGGCCAGCAGCTTCAACACCGATCGGATTGATCACCTCTATCAAGATCCCCATGAGCAGGATCCTCGTCTTGTTCTTCACTATGGCGATCTCACAGACTCCACCAATCTGATCCGTATCATCCAGCAGGTACAACCGGATGAGATTTACAACCTCGGAGCACAGAGCCATGTGGCAGTGAGCTTTGAAAGCCCCGAGTACACCGCCAATTCTGATGCTCTTGGCACCCTCCGCATCCTCGAAGCGGTGCGCATCCTCGGCCTGATCCAAAAGACCCGCGTTTATCAGGCTTCCACCTCAGAGCTCTATGGGCTCGTTCAGGAAATTCCCCAGAAAGAATCCACCCCCTTCTATCCCCGTAGCCCCTACGGTGTAGCCAAGCTCTATGCCTATTGGATCACGGTCAATTACCGCGAGGCCTACGGCATGTACGCCTGCAATGGCATTCTCTTCAACCACGAAAGTCCGCGTCGCGGCGAAACCTTCGTGACCCGCAAGATCACTCGCGGCTTAGCCCGCATCAATGCCGGCCTTGAGCAATGCCTCTTCATGGGCAACCTCGATTCCTTAAGGGATTGGGGCCATGCCCGCGACTACGTGGAAATGCAATGGCGGATGCTCCAGCAGGAAGGCCCCCCCGAGGATTTCGTGATCGCCACCGGCCGCCAGGAATCGGTTCGCCGCTTCATCGAACTTACCGCCAATCAACTGGGCTGGGGTGGCATCCGCTGGGAAGGCGACGGGGTGGAGGAAACCGGAGCCCGGGCAGACACCGGAGCGGTGGTAGTGCGAATTGATCGTCGCTACTTCCGTCCCGCCGAGGTGGAAACTCTGTTGGGCGATCCCACCCGGGCCCGTGAAAAACTGGGCTGGACCCCTACCACCACCCTCGAAGAGTTGGTGGCGGAAATGGTGCAGGCCGACCGGGAAGAAGCCGCCAAGGAGGCCATCCTGCTACGGGAAGGATTCAAGGTGGTGGGCTCGATGGAAAATCCACCCCAGGTGAATCAGCCATGAGCAGTCTGATCAACCCTGGCGACCGGATCTTCGTGGCGGGGCACCACGGCATGGCGGGCTCCGCCATCGTGCGGCGACTTGAGCAGGGCGGCTACAGCCACCTGCTCACTGCCAGTCGCCAAACCATCGACCTCACCGATCCGGTCAGCACGGCGGCCTGGTTTGCCGAACAGCGTCCCGAGGTGGTGGTGCTGGCGGCGGCCAAGGTGGGCGGCATCCAGGCCAATGCCTCCTATCCGGCCGATTTCCTGCTCGATAACCTCAAGATCCAGAACAACGTGATCGAGAGCGCTTGGCGCCACGGAGCCAGGCGCCTGCTCTTTCTCGGCAGCAGCTGCATCTACCCCAAATTCGCCGAGCAACCGATCCGGGAGGAGGCCCTGCTCACCGGGTCCCTCGAACCCACCAACGAGTGGTATGCGATCGCCAAGATCGCCGGCATTGAGTTGTGCCGGGCCCTGCGCCAGCAGCACGGCTTCGACGCCATCAGCCTGATGCCCACCAATCTCTACGGCCCTGGCGACAATTACCACGCCACCAACAGCCATGTGCTGCCGGCCCTCATCCGGCGCTTCCATGAAGCCACCGTGGCTGGGGCGACCTCGGTGACCTGCTGGGGTAGCGGCTCGCCGCGGCGGGAATTTCTGCACGTCGATGACTTGGCCGATGCGGCGGTCTTCTGTTTGGAACACTGGCGACCCAGCGATACCGAGGTCCAGTTTCTCAACGTGGGCACCGGTACCGATCTGCCAATCCGTGACCTCGCCGAGCTGGTGGCCGGGGCCGTGGGATTCCACGGCACGATCGAATGGGATAGCTCCAAACCCGACGGCACCCCTCGCAAATTGCTCGATGTGGGCCGCCTGGCCGCCCTCGGCTGGAGCGCTCGCATTCCCTTGGATCAGGGCCTGCTGGCCACCGCCACGGATTACGTTCAACGGCAACGATCGGGCCAGGAGGTACGGCTGTGAGAGTTCTGGTCACCGGTGGAGCCGGCTACATCGGCAGCCACGCCGTGCGCGCCCTGAGCCGCTCGGGCCACCAGCCCGTGGTGCTGGACAACCTGGTCTACGGCCATGCCGACATCGCCCGCCAGGCCCTGGGCGTACCCCTGGTGGAAGGACAGGTGGGCGATCGCGCCCTACTGGAGGCGGTGCTGCAAGGCGAGCACCCCGCCCTGGAGGGCACCGCCGTGGCGGGTCGTCCGATTGAGGCGGTGCTGCACTTCGCAGCTTATGCCTACGTGGGCGAATCCGTCACCGACCCAGCCCGCTACTACCGCAACAACCTCGGCGACACCATCACCCTGCTGGAGGCCCTGGTGGCACCGGAGCGGAGGGATGGCCCCATCCCGATCGTCTTCTCCTCCACCTGCGCGACCTACGGCATTCCCGAGCTGGTGCCGATCACCGAAGATCATCCCCAGGCCCCGATCAACCCCTACGGCCGCAGCAAGTGGATGGTGGAGCAGATGCTCACCGACTTCAGTTCGGCCTACGGACTGCCCTGCGTGATCTTCCGCTACTTCAATGCGGCCGGCGCCGACCCCGAAGGGGACCTTGGCGAGGACCATGACCCCGAAACCCACCTCATCCCAAGGGTTCTCGATGTAATGAGCGGCCGCGAACCGTACCTGCAGATCTTTGGCGACGACTACCCAACCCCGGATGGCACCTGCATCCGCGATTACATCCATGTGTGCGATCTGGCCGATGCCCACGTGCTGGGACTCGAGCGGTTGCTGCGCCTGCGGGAAAGGGAGGAGGCAACCCGAGCCCCCCTGATCTACAACCTCGGCAACGGCACCGGCTATTCCGTTCAGGAGGTGATCGAGGCCGCCAAGACCGTGACTGGTCGGGGGCTGCTGGCCCACGTGGCCCGACGAAGGGAGGGTGATCCTGCCCAACTGGTGGCCAGCGCCGAGCGGGCCCGCCGCGACCTGGGCTGGCGCCCCCGCTACCCGGAGCTGGCCACCATCCTTGAGCACGCCTGGGCCTGGCACCAGCACCGCCACGGCAGCTGAGCCCTCCTGGGGGCAAGTCAGCGTTAGCGGGATGGGGACCAGGGACGGGCCAGGGGTTCGCCGATGAACACCCCCTGGCCCGGCATGGCCACACTGCGCCAGTAGGCCTCGATGAGGGTGTCACCCCGCCGGTAGTAGGCGAAGAGCAACCCGGGATCGGGGAATTTGCTGGGGTAGTTGCAGGGTTCCACCACCGTGCCGTAGCTGGCGGTGGCACCGGCTTCCAACCAGCGCAGGGCACTCATCTGGGAGCTATCGGTGAGCTGGCCCCCCAGGGAGGTGAGGTGATCGGCCACGGCCCCGGGGCGGTAGGTGTTGGAGCCGATGGAGGCCACCTGCTGCAGGCCGGTGAAATAGCCGAGCACATCAGGCCGGTGCTCAAGGACATCTTGCTGCAACAGCGTGATTCGCAGGGCCGGAGTTGCCATCCGCAGGGCCCGTTCGAAGAGCCCAAGGCGTGAATTGCGCTTGTAATCGCTGGTGCTCAGCAGGTACACCGTGCCTGTGGGGGCGGTGCCATCGGCCGCCCGGCCGCGGTCGATCAGGGAACGGGCCTGGCCCTCGCTGGTGGCCGCCAGCAGCATCGAGGGGCGAATCCGCAGAGCATCCCAGGGTCGGCTCACATCACCGCGGGCGTAATAAGGGCTGACGCGGGTGACCTGGCAGCCCTGGGCGCACCATTGGGGATGGAGCCCGAAGCTGACAGCGCTGGTGATCGACTGGCAACCCACCCGGTAGGGGGCCGCCCAGGCGAGGGCATAGACCTGCACCTGGGGCGGGGTATCCCGCAGCAGCTGCCTGCGCATGGCAACGAATCGCTCCGGGCTGAGGTCCGGCTGGTGGGGCGGTAGGTGCACCCGAAGCACCCGTTCGGCGGGAATGCCGCGCACCTTTTGGTAGTGGCGACCAATCGCCTCGCTGAGGGGATCGCTGGCATTGATCACCAGGGCAAGGTGGCGGGCATCGAGCGGCCCCCGGCTGAGGGCCCGCAAGCTGCGGAATGCCGTGATCGGATCGAGGGCATCCCGCCGCAGCGCCAGGGCAAC
>JBAXOO010000183.1:0-4380 GCA_037133235.1 Cyanobium sp. ELA507 | reverse complement strand
GCCACCTATCCGCTGGAGGCTTACCTCAAGTTCACCGATGGCTCCAACCTCCGCGTTGCCGATGGCAACTTCACCCCCACCCCCGGCACCGGCGGTGCCAAGTTGGTGCAGGCTGTGCCCGGCAAGGCGGTGAGCCAGGTGAACATCAAGGTGGGCTCCAGCAGCAACATGGCCGCCACTGGCTTCACCTACCGCATTTCGGTGCAGGGCTGCAACTGAGGTGGCCGCTGGGGCGGAGCTGGCTCCGCCCGCCAGCAGTTTCAGCGTTGATGAGCCACCGATTGAGCTCGGGCGATGCGATGGCGCAGGCGGCGGCTCCAACCAAGGGCCATGGTGGCTCCGAGAAGGGGCAGGGGGCCAGGGGCCGGCTGAGAGGGGGCAGGAGCCCCGAAAGTAACATTGTTGGTGTTGATGATCAGTTTGACGGTTTCGTCGCCGCCCGTGCCAGCTTTGTAGGCGAGCACTTTGCCGGAGAGAGTCCAGCTAATCGTGGAAAGGTCTACGTCGGAGTACAGCTGTTGATACTTGTTGCCAGGGTTGGACCCTGTGTTGACATTCGTGGTGGTAACCCAGGATCCAGCACCTGCTTGGGTTAAGGTTGCAGCGCTGAAGTTAAGATCACTGACTTGCATACACGAGAAAACACCTGTCTGCTCACAAACAGCACCTGGACCTGGGCCGGTACCACCGGCTGCTGCTTGAGCAGTGATCATCAAGCTGTTGAACCCCGAGCCAGGTGGTGCCTCAATGGGATTCCCCATCGTCCCGCTGATTCCCAGGGTGCCCGAGATGGGTGTTGTCAGGGATGGATTAAAAGCACCCCAGGCCGTAATTGCTCGATAGGCAGTTTGGGTATTGGTCATCGTGTAAATGTATCCTTGTCCAACGCGATACTCGAGGGCAAAATCAAAAGATTGGTTTGTTTAATGCGCTAACATTGCCAAGATTTGCAGATTGAGGGGTGGCGGCTAGCGAGTTGACGCCCTCGTTGGTCAACTGTTGATCATAGTTGGTATTGGAAAGTCGATAGACGGCTTGAGCGCTGGAATTGTTGCTGGTACTCGGGGCTGTGAGCACCAGATTTTCTGGATTGGAATTGACGGAGTTCTGTTGGCCTGTGAGCCAATAGTTGTTGGCGGCTTGAGCGCTGCTGGCGGCAAGGCCCACCAGGGGGAGGCTGCCCATGAGGCAGCCGGCCAGGATTAAAGCGCGACGGAGCGGGCGTTGCCGGGTGTGGGTGGCTAGGGGGGGCATGGGATTAAGCCTTTATTTTCCAATCATGCACGATGGGAACAGGGCGTCTACATCCTGGAGGCCTAGAGCGGTTTCGTTGGATCAGGCCGTTGCTACTGCAGCGGTTTCACCCTCCAGCAGGCTGCGCCAGAGGGCCTCGGCCGCCGCCGGCCCCAGCGCCGGCAGGCTTCGCCCTTGGATCTGGGTGATCGGCCGGCAGCCCAGGCTGTTGATCAGCACCGCCGCCTCGCCCTGTTCGAGGGACTCCGGCAGCAGCGGGGTTTCGCGGGCGATGCCCAGGCTCAGGGCCCGGCCCCGCATCACCCCCGGCAGGCAGCCGCTGCTCAGCGGCGGCGTGAGCCACTGGCCGCCCTGGCGCACCAGCAGGTTGGCGGCGGCGCCGCAGCTCAGCTCGCCACCCGTGGCTAGAAGCAGGGCCTCATCGGCGCCGGCTTCGCGGGCCTCGCGGCGGGCTTGGATCTGGGCGGCGTAGGCGAAGGTCTTGCAGCGGCTGAGCCGGCTGGCGGGGTTGCGCCGTTCGTGGCGGCTGATGATCGTGCTGAGCGGCTCGAAGCTCGGCGTGGCGGCGGTGAGCTGTAGCCAGAAGCGGGGGGGCGTGGCCCCGGTACTCGGCAGGTCGAGGCCGCGGGTCGCCCCGGCACCGCCCCGGCTCCAGTTGAGCCGCAGGGCACCGGTGTGGATGCCGCTGCGGTCCACCGCCGCGGCCACCAGGGGCTCAACGTGGCCGGCCGATGGCGGGGGCGGCAGGGCGAGAAGGGCCGCCCCCTGCCGCCAGCGATCCAGGTGCTCCTCCAGCAGCCGGATCCGCCCTCCCTCCACCAGCAGGGTTTCGAAGAGGCCATCCGCCAGCAGCAGGCCGCGCTCATCGAGGGGCACCGTGAGCTCGCCCGGCGGGCCCCATTGACCCCGCTCCGGGGCGGCCGGATCGCCGATCCAGGCGATCGGTGCGGGCCAGCTTCCCTTCATGCCAGGGCCTCCAGCAGCGGTTTGATCTTCCAACCCATCTCGGCGGCCTCGCCGCTGGGGTCGGAATCCGCCACGATCCCGCCACCGGCCTGGATCCGCAGGCGCCTGCCCTTCACGATCACGCTGCGGATCAGGATGCTGCTATCGAAGCCCCCTTCGGCATCAAGGTGGAAGAGGGAGCCGCAATAGGGGCCCCGGGGCACCGGTTCCAGGGCGGCAAGCCGGCGGATGGCCCGCAGTTTCGGCGCGCCGCTGATCGAGCCGCCCGGCCAGCAGGCCCGCAGCAGGTCGGTCACACCGTGGCCCGGTGCCAGTTGCCCGGTGACCACCGAGGTGAGGTGGTGCACCTGGGCGTAGCTCTCCAGGCCCACCAGCTGGGGCACCTGGATCGATCCGGGCAGGCAGACCCGGCCCAGGTCGTTGCGGAGCAGATCCACGATCATCACGTTTTCGGCCCGATCCTTCGGGTCGCAGACCAGGTCGGCGGCGGCATCGGCATCCGCCTCGGCATCGCGATGGCGGGGCCGGGTGCCCTTGATCGGCCGGCTTTCCACCCGGCCCCCAGGCTCGCAGCGCAGGAATCGCTCCGGTGACGCCGACACCACCGCTTCCTCCCCGGCGATGGCCAGGCCGGCGAAGGGCGCCGGGCAATGGCGCCGCAGGCGGCCGTAGAGGGCGAGGGGATTGGCCGGTTCCGCCAGCAGGGTTTCGCAGCAGGCGGTGAGGTTGGCCTGGAAGAGATCGCCGCTGGCGATCAAGGCCCGCAGCTGCTCCACCTGGGCGGCGTAGTGCTCGGCGGGGGTGTGCCAATGCCAGGCCTCCAGGGGGATCGGGGCCATGGGCATCGCTGCCGGTTGGGGAGACGCGCTCGGCAAGGCACCGCTGGCGGGGTTGGCAACGGTGAGCCCCTCCAGCCGGTTCGCCATCGCGGCCAGGCGGTGCGGATCCTCGCCTTCCAGCCAGCAGCGTTGCCCGGCGCGGTCGAAATGGATCAGGGGGTCGTGGCGGGCGGCCCAGAGGGTCGCCATGTCGGAGGGTTGCCAGTGGTCGGCGGGCTCCACCCAGGCCCCGGCTTCGTAGGCCAGCCAGCCGAGCCAGGGGCCGCCGCGGCGTTCGAGGTCGGCCAGGGCCGCAAAGGGATCGGTGGCAGCGGGCATGCCGGGCAGGCCAGCGCAGCGCACCGTTTCCAGCGGCTCGATCCCCAGCACGGCCCGCTGGCCCAGGCGGCTGCCATCGCCCTCCAGCAGCACCATCCCCTGCCAGCCGCTGGTGGCGGCCAGGGCCAGGGCCAGGTCCCAGGGCTCCCGCCAGGGCAAGGGGTGGCGCCTGAGGGTCCTGCTCAAGGCTCCGGGGCCCGCTCGGGTGCCACGGCATCGGGCTCCGGGGCTGGACCGTTGCCCAGGGCGGCGCTGGTGAGGTCGGCTCTGCCCGCCTCCACCAGGGCCCCATCGCGGATGCGGCAGCTGTCGCACAGGCCGCAGGGGCTGGCGCCGCCGCTGTAGCAGCTCCAGGTGCTGGCGATCGGGACCCCCAGCCGCAGGGCCTCGTGCACGATGCGGGTCTTGCTCCACTCCACCAGCGGGGCCCAGAGCCGGGCGCCATGGCCCTCGCGGCCGCTCTTGCTGGCCAGGTCCGCCAGCTTCTGATAGGCCGCCAGGTAATCGGGCCGGCAGTCGGGGTAGCCGGAGTAATCCACGGCGTTGACCCCCAGCACCAGCCGCTCCGCCCCCCGGGCCTCGGCGAGGCTGAGGCCGATGGCGATGAACACGGTGTTGCGGCCGGGCACATAGGTGGAGGGGATCGCCCCGGCCACCACACCAGCGGTGGGCACGGCGATGCGGCCATCGGTGAGGGACGAGCCCCCCCAGGCGGCGAGGTTCACGGCGATGGTGTGGTGTTCCGCCAGGCCGAGGGCGGTGGCCACCTGCTCGGCCGCCTCCAGTTCGCGGCGGTGGCGCTGGCCGTAGTCGAAGGACAGGCCGATCACCCGGTGGCCGGCCTCCTGGGCCAGGGCTGCGGCGGTGGCCGAATCGAGCCCTCCGGAGAGCAGGGCTACGGCGATGGGCGGTGTGCTCATCCGAGCAGGCTGGCAGATTCCGGCCCCCCGGCTCGACGCCTTGGCCCCAGCTGACCAAGATGCGGAAAGGTTCTCCCCTGTCT
>JBAXOO010000182.1:0-4395 GCA_037133235.1 Cyanobium sp. ELA507 | reverse complement strand
CTACGTGCTCCATGCCCCCCAGGGCGACACCTACGCCGACCTGCTGTTCACGATGATCGAACGGCGGGATCGACGCCCGCCCGTGACCTACACCACCTTCCAGGCCCGCGACCTGGGCGGCGACACCGCCGAATTGGTGAAGCGCTCAATTGCCAAGGCGGTGGAGCGTTTCCAGCCGGAAGCGCTGCTGGTGGGCGAAAGCTGCACCGCCGAGCTGATCCAGGACCAACCCGGGGCCCTGGCCGCCGGCATGGGCTTTGGCGACCTGCCGATCGTGAACCTCGAACTGCCGGCCTATTCCAAGAAGGAGAACTGGGGGGCGGCCGAAACCTTTTACCAGCTGGTGCGGGTCCTGTTAAAAGACCAGCTGCCGCCGCCGGGAACGCCCAAGCCCTCCCCCAGCCGCTGGCGCCAGGAGGGCCGCCGGCCCCGGGTCAACCTGCTGGGCCCCAGCCTGCTGGGTTTCCGCTGCCGCGATGACGTGCGCGAGGTGACCCGCCTGCTGGCGGAGCTGGGCATTGATGTGGCGGTCACGGCCCCCCTGGGTGCCCGGCCGGCCGATCTGATCCGCATCCCCAGCGCCGATGCCAACGTCTGCCTCTACCCCGAGGTGGCGGCTTCGGTGTGCAGCTGGCTGGAGCGCAGCTTTGGCATGCCCACGGTGAAAACGGTGCCGATCGGCATTGCCGCCACCGAGGCCTTCCTGGCCGAGGTGGCCCAGGTGGTGGGCCTCGATCCGCTTCCCGATTCCGCCGCCGCCGCCGCCGGGGCTGGGGAGCGGGGCTCCCGCCTGCCCTGGTATTCCCGCTCGGTGGATTCCACCTACCTCACCGGCAAGCGGGTGTTCATCTTTGGCGATGCCACCCATGCGGTGGCCGCCGCCCGCATCGCCAGCAAGGAGCTGGGCTTCGAGGTGGTGGGCCTGGGCAGCTACAGCCGCGAGCAGGCCCGTGAGGTGCGCGCCGCCGCCCAGGAGCTGGGCCTGGAGGCCCTGATCACCGACGACTACCTGGCGGTGGAAAAGGCCATGGCTGAGGCCGCCCCGGAGCTGGTGCTGGGCACCCAGATGGAGCGCCACAGCGCCAAGCGGCTGGGCGTCCCCTGCGCCGTGATCAGCACCCCCCTGCATGTGCAGGATGTGCCGGCCCGCTTTTCCCCCCAGATGGGCTGGGAGGGGGCCAATGTGATCTTCGACAGCTGGGTGCATCCGCTGATGATGGGGCTGGAGGAGCACCTGATCGGCATGTTCCGCCACGACTTCGAATTCGTGGATGGTCACCGCAGCCACCTGGGTGATGGGGCACCGGCGGCCCCGCCCATGGCGGCCTTCGAACCTCCGTCGGAAGCGGTATCGCCTTCCTCCTCGGCTGGTTCGATCCTGCAGAGCGAAGCCATGGCCGCCGCCGTTGCCGTGGCCGAACCCCCTGCCGGCATCGGTCCGCAGTGGACCCCCGATGGCGAAGCGGAACTCAGCAAGATCCCCTTCTTCGTGCGGGGCAAGGTGCGGCGCAACACCGAAACCTTCGCCCGCGAGCGGGGCCTTGAGCGCATTGATGCGGAAGCCCTCTACGACGCCAAGGCCCACTACAGCCGCTGATCCCCTGGCCCACCGCCGCTCCGGTCCATGATGGGGCTCCGTTGGGAGCACCCCTTGCAGGCAAGTTGGAATGGTGCGGTGATCGCTAGCAGCGACAACATCGTGACCGTGGAGGGCAACGCCTACTTCCCCCCCGAGGCCCTCGATTCGGCCTGTTTCCAGCCTTCCGACCACCGCACGGTCTGCGGCTGGAAGGGCGAGGCCCATTACTTCAACGTGGTGGTTCAGGGTGCGGTGAACGCCAATGCCGCCTGGTACTACCCCGAACCGAAGGAGGCCGCCCAGGAGATCAAGGGGCGGGTGGCCTTCTGGAAAGGCGTGCGGGTGGCCTGAGGCCGTTTCTCCTTGCCATGAGGCGATCCCCCTGCCCCCATCCCGCCGCTGTGGCTGCCAGCTTGCTCGGGATTGGGCTGGCTCTAGCGGGCCCGCTGTCGGCCGCCCCGAATCCCCGCCGCCCCCTGGCTGCGGATCGGGGCGTCAGCCAATTGGAGCGCTCCTGGGCCCGCCTTGACCAGGAACTGCGGCTGCTCGATCAGCTGCTGCCGCCCGATCAGCTGCTTCCCCAGTCCGCTGCCGGGGCCGGCGCTGGAGCGGCCGTCCCTTTTGCCACCCCCACCCTGCTACGAGCCAACCGGCCGGCCAGCGGTGAGCTCGGCGCCGGGGCTCCGGCGCAGGCCGCTCCGCCGTTAGCCCTCCCGACGGCGGCGACCCTGGCCCAGGGAACGGTGCAATCCCTCAGCCTCCGCCAGGCCCTGGCCCTGGCCTACGGGCAAAGCCCCGAGCTGCAGGAGCAGCGGCTGGAGGTGGCGCGGAGCCTGGCCGATCTGCAGGCCCGACTGGGTCGCTACTGGCCCGAGCTGCTGGCGCTGGCCGGCCTGGGCTACGACCAGGCTGGCACCAGCTTCTCCGTTCCCCAGGGCAACCCCGTGCTGGGCTTCGGGGGACCCTTCGCCCCCGGTGGCGCCTTCTACGTGCCCACCGGTGCCACCGCCTACCTCAACCAGGGCAACCGCAGCCTGGGTGCCGGCCTGGAGCTGCGCTACGCCCTGCTCGACTTCGCCCGCACGCCAGCGGTCCAGGCCGCCCGGGCCCGGCTTCAGGAGGCCCGCAGCCGCTATGCGAATGGCCTGCGGCGGCTGCAGCTCGCCGTGAGCGAGGGCTACTACAACCTCCAGCGCAACGACCAGTTGGTTCGCATCCGCGAGGCCGATCTCGCCAACGATCTGGTCATCCTTCAGGACGTGCTCGCCCTCAAGCAGGCGGGCCTGGTGCCCCGGCTGGATCTGCTGCGGCGCCAGGCGATTGAGGCGGAAAGCCAGGAACTGCTCACCCAGTCCCTGGCCGATCGGGCCGTGGCGCGGCGGCGGCTGGCCACCCTGCTCAACCTGGCGCCAGCGATCACCCCGAGTGCCAGCGACCCGGTGGGGCTGCAGCCCGCCTGGCCCCTCGACCTGGAGACCAGCCTGCTGGCGGCCTACCAGGGCAACCCCGAACTCGAGGCGGTGTTGGCCACCCGGGAAGCCCTGGCCCGCGAGAAAGACAGCGTGGTGGCTCAGTTGCTGCCGAAGCTCAGTTTCCTGGGGCGCGCCGGCGGCCTGGCCCAACAGACCAGCCAATGGTCGATCAGCGGCGATTGCTGCGGCACCACCGTGATCCCCATCCTCAACAACGGCGGCTACGACTGGGCTGTGGGCCTCACCTTCCGCTGGCTGCTCTTCGATGCCGGCAGCACGGCGGCCCAGGTGCGGGCCCTGGCGCGCCAGGAGGAGGCCCAGGCCCAGCGGTATGCGGGCCAGCGCAACGACATCCGCCTGCGGCTGGAGCAGGCCTTCTTTGAACATGAGGCCAGCCTGGCCAAGCTGGCCTCGGCCCGCCGCGGCGTGGCGGCAAGCCTCGAGGGCTTCCGCGATGCCCGGCTCCGCTACCAGAGCGGCCTCTCCGACGAAATCACCCTTTCCCTCACCCAGGACCGCCTGGTGCAGAGCCTGGTGCGCCGGCTCAACGCCACCATCGATGTGAACATCACCTATGCCCGCCTGCTGCGGGAACTGCTGCCGGTACCCCGCGATCCGGCGGCGCCGCTGCAGCCGGGGCTGGAGCTACCCCAGGCCGTCGTCGGATCGCTACGGCCCTTGGCCCCGGCTGGTGGAGCAGCAGCGGGCTCCCCCATCGCCCTACCCGCCAAAGGGTCCCCAACCGCGCCCTGAATTTTTCCGGACCCCTCGGCCCATGCTGTCCCCTTCTGTCCTGCGTACCGCGCTGAAGTACGGACTGGCGGCGGCCCTGGCCGGCACGCTGGCCATGAGCAAAAAGGACGTCGAGTTCGCCTGGTACCCCCTGGTGGCCGTGGTGATGTGCATGGATGAGACCGACACCCGGGTGCTCGCCGCCTCCCGCACCCGGGTGCTCGGCACGGTCACCGGCGGGGTGGTCGGCGGCTTGGTGCACATGGTGCTGAGCGGTTGGGTCGGCCTCACGGTGAGCTTGATGCTGGTGATTCCCCTGTTGCGTCGGCTGGGCTGGCAGTCCAGCCGCGCCCTGGGGATGTTGGTGTGCTCGATGTTGTTTCTGGTCGAGCGCTACACCCAGATGGATTGGGCCTATGTGGGTGCCCGCATCTTCGACACCCTGATCGGCATTGGGGCGGTGCTGGTGGTGAGTTTTCTGTTCTGGCCCGTCAATCGGCTGGCGGAGATCCAGGCCATCGATGCCCAGCTGCGGCTGGCGATCGGCCCCAGGCTGGAGGGGATCCGCCAAGCGCTGAAACAGCCCGCCACTGCGGCGGTGTTGCCATCGGT
>JBAXOO010000181.1:0-4395 GCA_037133235.1 Cyanobium sp. ELA507 | reverse complement strand
GGGCTGCTCTTTCTGCTGCCGCTCGGGCTGCTCAACCCCCGCTGGCTGCAGCCCCTGCTGGCCAGGCTGGAACGGCGCAAGGCCCGGGACCTGCACCTCGATGGCCCCAGCCTCGATGCACCTCGTCTCGATGGCCCTGGCCAGCCGGATCCGTCCTGCAGCGGCCTCGTCGCCAGTGCAGCGCTGGGGACACCCAAGCTGACGGGCTACCCCTGGCAACCGCTCCTGGCCGAAGCAGCCTTCGTGCTGCTGCGCTTCGCCGGTTTTGCCTGCTGCGTGTGGGCCTTCGACCTGCAACTCTCCCTGGGCTGGCTCACCTGGCTGGCGGGCTTTGCCCTGGCCTGGACCGTGGGCCTGGTGGTACCCGGGGCCCCCGGTGGCCTGGGGGTGTTTGAAGCGGTGTTGCTGCTGCGGCTGGGGGGATTACTGCCGGCGGCCCCGCTGCTGGCGGTGGCCCTTAGCTACCGGCTGATGGCCACCCTGGCCGACCTGCTGGCCGCCCTGCTGGCGGACCTGGACAGCCGGGCGAGCCAAACGGGCCCTGGCATCGCTTCTCAATAGCACCTACTCTTGCGAAGAGCCGCTACCTGGGTGGGTGAAGCCTCTGCGCACCAGCCTCCACGAACGGGGGCAACGGTTGACCCCCCAGCGGGAAAAGGTGCTGGCCCTCTTCCAGGAGATCGGCGAAGGCCGCCACCTCAGCGCTGAGGACGTGCATCAGCGCCTGCTCAGCGGCGATGGCCGGGTGTCGCTGGCCACGGTGTATCGCAGCCTGCGCCTGCTGAGCTCGCTGGACCTGCTCCAAGAACTGGAGCTGCCGGATGGCGGACGCCGCTTCGAGCTGGCCGGCGATGCCCAGCACCGCCACCACCACCTGGTCTGCGTGCGCTGCGGCCGCACCGAGGAATTCGCAAACGGGGCCGTGCTGGAGGCCGGCAACGAAGCCGCCAACACCCATGGCTTCAGGCTGCTGGAGTGCGTGCTCAATGTGCGCTGCCTCTGCCCCACCTGCGCCGCAGCAGCCCCAGCGTGAAACGCAGCAGCAAAGCGGCGACGCCTTCACCAGCATCCAACCAAATGCGATGCAGAATGTGAAACAAGAAGCCCCTGAGTTGCGCGGAAACAGCATCACGCTTCTTGCTGTTGTATTGCTGCAGATCCGATGCGAATAGCCCAGATTTCACCGCTTTGGGAAAGTGTGCCACCCGCCCTCTATGGAGGCACGGAAAGGGTTGTTCACTATCTCACTGAGGAATTGGTGCGGCGGGGCCATGAGGTGGTTCTCTTCGCCAGTGGCGACTCCAATAGCAGCGCTGAATTGCAGAGCTGTGTACCCAAGGCCATGCGCCTCACCTCCCAGCCCGGCGATCCGCTGATCCACGAAATCATCCAGCTCGACCAGGTGATTGCGCAATGCGATCGCTTCGACATCCTCCATTTCCATACCGGCCCGCTCCACCTGCCCGCCGCCGCTCGCCTGCCGGTGCCCTTCCTCAACACCATGCATGGCGCCCTCACGGATCCAGACCAGGTGGCCCTCTACAAGCATTTCCATCAGGTGCCCCTGGTGTCGATCTCTAACGCCCAGCGCCGGCCGATTCCCGATGCCCACTGGCTTGGCACCGTGTACCACGGCCTGCCCGCCGACCTCTACCGCAGCGGCAACAATCCCGAGCCCTACCTCGCCTTCGTGGGGCGGGTCTCGCCGGAAAAACGGCTGGACCGGGCCATCGCCATCGCCATGGCGGTGGGGTTGCCCCTGCGGGTAGCCGCCAAGGTGGATCGGGCCGACCATGACTACTGGCACACCGTGATCGAACCGCTGGTGCTGGGGAACCCCCTGGTCTCCTTCATCGGTGAGGTGGATGACGCCGGCAAGCAGGAGCTGCTCGGCAATGCCCTGGCCCTGCTCTTCCCAATCGACTGGGAGGAGCCCTTCGGCCTGGTGATGATCGAGGCCAACGCCTGCGGCACGCCCGTGATCGCCTGGCGCCAGGGCTCCACCCCCGAAATCATTGACCACGGCATCAACGGCTGGCTGGTCGAATCGATCGCAGAGGCCGTGGCGGCCGTCGCGGCCATCGAAAAACTCGACCGGTCACGGGTGCGGGCCCATTTCGAAGTGCGCTTCACCGCGGCCCGGCAGGCCGAGGAATACGAGCAGCTCTACCGCCACCTGATTCAGGCCCACCGCAGCGCACCCAATGGCGCTGCCCCTGCCGTCGCGAACCTGCTCCATGCGGCATGACCAGCAACCTCCGTTCGTGCTTAAGGACGGGGAGACCTTTGCGATGCTCGACCGCCGGGGCGAGATCGACCCCGAGACCGATCCGGATTCGGGCATCTACCACCGGGGCACCCGCCATGTGAGCCGGCTGCAGCTGCTCCTGTGGGGGCAGCCCCCCACGGTGCTGAGTTCCACCGAGCGGGGGGAGATCGGACTGCACGTGAGCCACCTGAGCAACGAGAGCGCCGGTGGCACAGCGCCCTCCAATGGCACGGTGCACTTGGAAAAAAGCACCTTGGTGACCTCCTCCGCCTGCTTGCAGCAACTCAGCTTCACCAGCTTCGAGCAACTGCCGCTGCGGATGCCCCTGAACCTCCTCTTCGACGCCGACTTCCGCGACATCTTCGAGGTGCGGGGGATGGTGCGGCCCCGGCGCGGCGAAGGGAGCCGGCAGGGCTTGGAGGATGGGCTGGCGCTGGAGTACCTCGGCCTCGATGGCGAAGGGCGCCGCACCAGGCTGCGACTCGGCCTGCCCCTGCAGGAGCGGGGCGAGGGCTACCTCGGCCTGGTCCTGGAGCTTGAACCCCGGATCCCCCGGCGCCTCTGCCTGGTGATGGCGTTCGAAACGGCCGGCCCCAAGGGGCCGGAAGCGCTACCCACGCCCGATGAGAGCTTCGATTCAGCCCTGGCGACCACGGTCGATCGCTTCCGCGAAGCCCGCCGCCTGGCGACCAGCCTCGCCACCGACAACCAGGCCCTCAACCAGTGGTTGGCCCGTTCCTATTCCGATGTTCACCTGCTCTCCAGCCGCCTGGAGCATGGCCCTTATCCCTATGCCGGGGTGCCCTGGTTCAGCTGCCCCTTCGGCCGGGACGGGTTGATCACGGCGCGCCAGCTGCTGCTGGTGGAGCCCCAGCTGGCCCGCGGGGTGCTCGGATTCCTGGCCGAGAACCAGGCCCACACCCGTGATGCAACCAGCGATGCCGAACCGGGCAAAATCCTCCACGAGGCGCGGCTGGGGGAGATGGCCGCCCTTGGGGAGGTGCCCTTCCGCCGCTACTTCGGCACGGTGGATGCCACGCCGCTGTTCGTGATGCTGGCGGGGGACTACCTTTCCCGCACGGCCGATCACCCCTTCCTGCTGGCGCTGCTGCCGGCCCTGGAAGCCGCTATGGCCTGGATCCGGGCAGCCGAGGCCCGCAGTCCCGATGGCTTCCTGCGGTACCTCTGCGCAGCCCAAGGCGGCCTGCGCAACCAGGGCTGGAAGGATTCCAATGACGCCGTGCACCATGCCGACGGCCGGTTGGCGGAGGGCTCGATCGCCCTCTGCGAGGTGCAGGCCTACGTCTACGGCGCCAAGCGGGCGATGGCAAAAATCCTTGAGCAGGTGGGACGCCCCGACGAGGCCTCCACCCTGCGGGAGGAGGCGGAACGGCTAAGGCGCCGCTTCCACGCGGCCTTCTGGTGCGAGGCCATCGGCACCTACGCCCTTGCCCTCGATGGGGAAGGCAGGGCCTGCGCGGTGCGCACCTCCAATGCCGGCCATTGCCTCCTTACCGGCATCGCTCCAAGCGGGGCGGCGGCCTTGGTGGCCCGCCAATTGCTGGCCCCCTCCAGCTTCAACGGCTGGGGGGTGCGCACGCTTGATGAACGGGAGGTGCGCTACAACCCGATGAGCTATCACAACGGCTCGGTCTGGCCCCACGACAACGCCCTGATCGGCCTGGGCCTGGCCCGCTATGGCAAAACGGCCGAGGCCATGCGCATCTTCACGGGCCTGTTCGACACGGCCCGGGCGATGCCGATGGCGCGGCTGCCGGAGCTGTTCTGCGGCTTTCCCCGCCGCGAGGATGAAGGTCCCACCTTTTACCCGGTGGCCTGCAGTCCCCAGGCCTGGGCCAGCGGCAGCGTTTTCGGGCTATTGGAGGCCATGACCGGCATGTCGATCGGCAGCGACCCCAACACCAAGCGGGTGCAGGTGCGTTTCCGCAACCCGGTGCTGCCGCGGCCGATCAACCTGCTCGAGATCTCAGGACTGCGGCTGGGAGAAGAGGAAATTGACCTGCAACTGCACCGCAGCGAACACGATGTGGGCGTGCTGGTGCGCCGGCGCAGCCCCGGAGTGGATGTGGTGATCCTGAAGTAGCGGGGGGGGCATCCGGAAGCGG
>JBAXOO010000180.1:0-4428 GCA_037133235.1 Cyanobium sp. ELA507 | reverse complement strand
GAGGGGTGAGGCTGGGGCTGGCGCTGGTCATCGTTGGGAGTGGGAGCGCTGGAGGGGATGGTGAGAAAGGGGCTGCGCCGGGGGGCGCGGTGTTTCCGAAAGAAGCGGTGGTTCAGCGCATGGCCTGCTTCCGTTCCGCCTTCGAATCCCGCTGCCCCGCCACAGCCAGTTCCGCGTCCATCAAGGTGCGGCCGGTGGCCTGGAGGTAAACATCGTCGAGGCTGGCGCGGCTCTGGGCAAGGGCAAACACCGGCAGCTCCGCCTCCGCCAGCTGCTGGCGCAGCCGCTCGATCACGGCCTCGTTGTCCACCACCAGGTTGAGGGAGTAGCCCTGGGCCCGGTTGATCACCACCTGGCGCACCCCCTGGCAACGCTCGAGCAGATCAACCACGCGGCTGGCCTCGGCTTCGTTGCTGAATTCCCGCACTCTCAGGGTGACCCGATCGCCCCCCAGGGCACCCTTGAGGTCGCCCGGGGAGCCCTCGGCAATCACCCGGCCGTCTTCGAGGATCGCCAGGCGGTCTGCGAGGGCATCGACCTCCTCGAGGTAGTGGCTGCTGAGCAGCACCGTGGTGCCCTGGTCACGCAGTTGCTGGAGGACCCGCCAGATGGCCGCACGGCTTTCGATGTCGAGGCCCACGGTGGGTTCATCGAGCACCAGCACCCGGGGCCTGTGCAGCAGGCCGGCCGCCAGGTCGAGGCGCCGGCGCATGCCGCCGGAATAGGTGCCGCAGCGCCGGTCGATCCAGTCGGCCATGCCCAGCAGCCCCACCAATTCGCCGATGCGGCCATCTCGGTCCACCCGGTTGAGGTGGTAGAGGTCGCCCTGGAGCGCCAGCAGTTCGCGGCCGGTGAGGATCTTGTCGATCGCCACCTCCTGGGCCACGTAGCCCAGCAGCCGCCGAACGCCGCGGGGGTCCGCCAGGGCGTCAAGTCCGGCAACCCTGACGCTGCCCGCATCGGGCGCCAGGAGGGTGCAGAGGATGCGCAAGGCCGTGGTCTTGCCGGCCCCATTGGGTCCGAGCAGGCCATAAAGGCTGCCCGCCGGCACCGAGAGGGAGACCCCACGGAGGGCCTGCACCGCAGGGGATTTGCGGCCGGTGTCGTAGCGCTTGCTGAGGTGTTGCAGCTCGATCAAGCCAGGCTCGCTCCCGATGGGCTGTGGCCAGGAATCTAGGCAGCGCCCGCCTCAGGCCGCAGGGTCGCTGCGACGGAGAACCGTCCATATAACCGTTCACCAAATCGTCCACCTAGATGGAGCAAGCCAAGCGGGGCCCGGGGCCCGCCTCAGGCCCCCGCTGGCTCCAGGCCCAGGTGGGCCCTCAACAGGCCGGTGAGCACCGGATCGAAGGCGGCGGCCTGAGGGCTGCGGGCTAGCACCAGCAGCAGGCAGATGCCGAAGAGATAGAGGATCGACCAGCGGAACATGTCTTTGGCCCGTTTTGGATCGTCCGGATCCTGGCCAAGGGCGGTGCTGAGCTGCAGTAGGCGAGCGTTGAAGGGGAGCACCAGGAGGGCGTAAAGCCAGCCTCCAGTCGGAAGGGCGAAGGCCCCGAGGGCGCTGAGGGCCACCGTCAGCCAGCTGTAGTGCCCAATGGCCCGACCGGTGGCCGCGGTGCCCTTGACCACCGGCAACATCGGGATCCCCACTGAGCGGTAGTCCTCCCGCAGGAGCAGGGCCAGTGCCCAGAAGTGGGCCGGCGTCCAGACCATCACCAGGGCAAAGAGCCACCAGCCGCCCCAGCCCAGGTGGCCGGTGGCCGCCGCCGCCCCCACCAGGGGAGGGATCGCCCCAGCCACCCCGCCGATCACGATGTTGAGGCTGGTGCGGGGCTTGAGCAGGACGGTGTAGAGCAGCACGTAGCTGCACAGCCCCAGCAGGCTGAGGCCGGCCGCCAGGGGGTTGACCCCCACCACCAGCACCAGCGTGGCGGCGGTGGTGAGGGCCACCGCCAGGGCGAAGGCCTTCTCCCGGGCCAGCCGCCCCGAGGGCAGGGCCCTGCGGCTGGTGCGTTGCATCCGGCCGTCGAGTTCCTCTTCCCAAAGACAGTTGAGAACCCCGGCCGCCGCCGAAGCCATCGAGCCGCCCGCCAGGGTGGCCAGCAGGCGCGGTCCATCGAGGGGCCAGTCGGCCGTGAGGGCCATCCCACCAAGGGTGGTGGCCAGCAGCAGGGGAATCAGCCTGGGTTTGGCCACTTCCAGCCAGGCTGGCAGCTTCACCGAGGGCCGGATGCCAGCGGCTGCTCTGCCGGAAGCTTCACCGCTGACGGAGGCCGGGCTTTCCACCGCCCGGGAGGGCGGTCCGCCTGGGCTGGGGTGAAGCAGGGGGGGGGTGGATGGAACGCTAACCATGGGCCATCTCCAGGGACGGGGGAACGGGGACGGCTCGGGCAGGGAACAGGCAGACCAACGTGCGGCCCCCGATGGCCCCCACCAGCGCCACCAGGACGGCTGCCACCACTTGGTGGGCCACGGTCACCGCAGGCTGGTCCAGCTGGAGGCGCAGCGTGAGGACCCCCAGCAGCACCTGGATCGGCACTAGCAGGGCTGGGCCGAGGGCCAGGCGGCCTAGGCGGCGGTGACCCTTCGGCAGGGCCAGGCTTGCGCAGGCGGGCAGAACCATCGCCACCGCCGTAGGCCAGGCCCCCAGGCGGTGCAGCAGCAGCCAGCGGCAGGCTTCGCCGCCCTCCAGACAGAGCGAGGTAGCCCATCGGGTCGCCATCGATCCGCCCAGGGCGCACTGGCCGAACAGCAGCAGGGCACTGCCCCCGACCAGGGGGATCCACCAGATCGGCAAGGGGATCTCGGGGGTGGGCGTGGAGCCCAGCAGGGCTTCGGCGATGGCGGACAGCAGCAGCACCAGCAGCAGGGCGGTGAGCAGATGGGCGGTGACCGTGGGGGCGGCGAGCAGTTGGAGCACCGTGAGGGCCCCCAGGCCGCCCTGCACGGCCACCAGCAGCAGGGCCAGGCCGGCGGACCAGGGCAACCAGGCGGGCAGGCTGCGGCGCCCCACCAGGCTCAAAGCAAGCAGCACCAACAGGGCGAGCCCCACCAGGAAGGCATCAAGGCGGTGAAACCACTCCAGGAAAACCTGGATATTCATCTGCCGACCCGGAAGCAAGGTGCCGTAACAGAGGGGCCAATCGGGACAGGCCAACCCCGCCTCCATGACGCGGGTGGCCCCGCCGACGGCCACCAGGGCCACCAGGGCCACCACCAAGTGGGTGCTAAGCAGCTGAATCCAACCCTGCAGCTGCGGCAGAGTTCCTGAGTGGGAGATACCGGCGTTGTTTGCCGACCGGATGGCCATGGCCGCACCCGCAGCTGGGGACCCAAGGTAGCGAGTTTGGCTTGATGGGCGATCCCGCACATCTCAGCAATGACAATCGGGAAAAACGTAACTTTCGCCTCTTTTTTGTTCTCGAATCGTTGGCGACTTCCACCCTGGCAGAGATGTTCATAGGCTGGGTCGGTTTCGGGTCGCTTCAGCCTTTCAGCCGTGCCCATCCCCTTCGCCCTGGTCACCCTCCTGCTCGGCATGGTCCTCGTGCTCGTAGGCCTCTGGGTGGGTCAGAACGTCTCCCTGCTGCCCATCGACGCCAGCACCAACGCGCCGATCTACGACGACCTGTTTCGGGTGCTTTTCAGCATCGGCACGATCCTGTTCCTCGGGATCCTGGGCCTGCTGCTGTTCAGCCTTGTGCGCTTCCGCCGCCGGGCCGGCGACACCGTCGATGGCGCGGCGATCGAGGGCAACCTCCCCCTCGAGATCGTGTGGACCGCGATTCCGGCTGTGGTGGTGCTGTTTGTGGGCCTCTACAGCTACGACATCTACGAGCGCATGGGGGGCATGACCCCCCTCAATGGCCACGGCGCCATGCATGGGGAGATGGCTGTCTCCCATGCCAGCCATGGCAGCGCTGCTTCAGCCCCCGGCGGGATGGTGATGGCGGCGGACGGTGGCTCCGGGGAGGGTGCCCCTGACGGACTTGCTCCGGCTCGGGTCTGGGGGGGCATCAGCCAAGCCGGTGGTCAGGAGGGAGCCCTGCCGGTGGATCTCACCGCGATGCAATTTGCCTTCATCTTCCATTACCCCCAAGGCAACATCATCAGTGGTGAGTTGCATGTGCCCTCCGGCCGTCCCGTGGAGCTCCACATGGAGGCTCGCGACGTGATCCACGCCTTCTGGGTGCCCCAGTTCCGGCTCAAGCAGGACGTGATCCCCGGTCAGCCGACCGTGATGAGTTTCACCGCCACCCGGCCAGGCAGCTATCCGATTGTCTGCGCCGAGCTCTGTGGTCCTTACCACGGCGGCATGCGCTCGACCGTGGTGGTGCATGAGCCCGCTGAATTCGAGGACTGGGTGGTGAAGAACACCCCGCCCCCTCCGGCCACCGTTGCCAACGCCGGTTCCACCCCCACGGCCTG
>JBAXOO010000179.1:0-4457 GCA_037133235.1 Cyanobium sp. ELA507 | reverse complement strand
TCCCTGCCGCCTGGCACCAGCGAAACGGAGGCCCGCGCCATGGTGCGCCGCATCGTGGAGGCCCGCCAGGTGGATGGGCAGCTTGCCGACAGCGGCATCGGCCGGGCCGAACTGGAACTGGTGATCCAGGCCTTCGTGCGGGTGTGGCGCCGCATGCGCCATCGCCGCATCGCTTATCCGATTCCCGCCCGCAAGGCCTTCAGTGCTTGAGGGAAGCGCTGGGTTGGATTGCCTGTACCTGCCACCAATCAATGGGATTAGGGCCTGAACGGCAGCCGCCGATTGGTTCCGATCCGCGCGGCCAGGGTGCGGCCGCCAACCACCGCCCCTACCCCAACCCCCAACTCCAGCAGCAGGGCCAGCACGGATGCCATCGACCCCTGCTGCAGGGCCGTGGCCAGGGCCAGGATCCAGCCGCTGAAGGTGGTAAGCGCGCCACAGAAGCCAATGCCCAGCAGCAGCATCAACCTCGGGCGGGGCGGCTTCTGGTTGCTTGCCAGGCCAATCAGCAGGCAGCCCAGCAGGTTGGCGATCGGATCGCAGTGCAGGGCCCAGCGCAGTAACGCTCCAGGTACGGCGCCGAGGGCTACCAGAAAAAGCTCGCCGGGGCGGCCCGGTGGTGCCTGCTTGCCGCCGGGCCCTTTGGCGACCACGGGGGGGGCGGGGGAAGCCGATGGCAGGGATCTCGCCATGGCTCAGCCGAGGGCCAGGCCGCTGGCCAGGGCGAGCAGACCGCCGAACAACGATCCAGCCGCGAGGCGCAGGCCTTCCCGCCGCTGCCCCTCCCGCAGACAGGCCTCCAGTTCGGCGGCCAGGGTGGAGAAGGTGCTGAGGCTGCCCAGGAAGCCCGTGCCCAGGAGCAGCATGAAGGCTGCCGGGGCTTGCCCGTGGCCTCGGAGGGCACTGAGCAGGCCGAGGCCGAAGCAGGCGGCCAGGTTGACCACCAGGGTGCCCCAGTGGCGATGGGGCAGCACCGGCTCCAGCCGGTTGACCAGCAAGAACCTCAACCAGGCACCCGGCACGGCGCCGAGGGCAACCAAGAAGGCGTCGCCCAGCATCCCCCCCGCTCCACCGACCATCAACCCGGGGCCACCCATGCTGACTAGCCCCAGTTCCTAGGGGGGATCCGCCGTTCCTTTTGGCGGTGGCCTAAACGAAGCTGGGCCTGGATCCGCCGCTCCAGCACCACGCTGGCCGGCAACAGGGTGATCAGGTTGGCCACGATCAGGGGCCCGTCGTGGAGCAGGAAGCCGTACACGGCCCAGGCGGCGATCCCGGTGGTGAGCAGGCCATAGGTGCGCAGCGAGATGCCGCTCACATCGGCCCCCCGCAGGGTCTTGATCGCCTGGGGGAAGAAGCTGAGGGTGGTGAGGCTGGCGGCGGCGTACCCGAGGGCGGTGACGGCGGGTCCGACGGCGGGCGCCATGGGCATGGGGAGCTTGTTGCCTCAGCATGGTGCAGATCCCGTCCAGCCGCTGCCCTCATGCCCCTCACCTTTCAGGAGCTGCAACGGGGGCTCCAGCCCCAGTGGAGCCGGGGATGGGATGGCCAGGGGTCCGATCTTGATGTGCTGCTGGTGCCCTCCCTGAGCATGGAGGGGGCCCTGCTGGAGCAGATCACCGGGGCCCACCACTACGAGGAGCGCCAGCTGTTCGGTTTGACCAGGCTGCGGGACCCGGGGGTGCGGATCCTCTACGCCACCAGCAAGCCTCTGGCCGATCTGGTGGTGGATTCGGTGCTGGAGCTCCTGCCCGGGGTGCCCACCTCCCATGCCCGCCGCCGCCTCCACCTCTTCGACACCGACGACGCCTCGCTCCGCCCGCTCACCGCCAAGCTGCTGGAAAGGCCGGCCCTGCTGGAGCGGATGGCCCAGGTGCTGCGCCCCGGGCGCTCGATGATGCAGTGCTTCGTGGTGACCGATCTGGAGAAGCAGCTCTCGGAGCGCCTCCAGGTGCCTTTGCTGGGCACCGATCCGGCCCTGGGCTTCTGGGGCAGCAAGGCCGGCAGCCGCCAGCTCTTTGCCCGGTGCGGCGTGCCCCATCCCCATGGCAGCGCCCTGGTGCACGGGCTCGATGACCTGGCAGAGGTGACGACCGATCTGTGGGAGGCCCAGCCCGGCCTGCGCCGCTGTGTGGTGAAGCTCAACGAAGGCCTCAGCGGTGAGGGCAACGCGCCCCTGGAGCTTGAAGCCCTCCAGCTGGAGGGCCTCAGCCGGCCGGAACGCTCCCGGCGGATCCGCACGGCCCTGGAAGAGCTCCCGATGCCGGCGGGGCACTGGCGAGAGCTCCTGGTGCAGCAGGGAGCCCTGGTGGAAGCCTGGCTGGAGGGCGGGGATGCCCTTCGCTCGCCCAGCGTGCAGGGCACCATCCATCCCGGCGGGGCAGTGGAGGTGCTCTCGACCCATGAGCAGTTGCTGGGGGGCCCGAGCGGCCAGACCTATCTCGGCTGCACCTTCCCCGCCGATGCCCCCTACCGCCTCGAGCTGATGGCCTATGGCCAGGCGGTGGGGCAGGCCCTGGCGGCGGAGGGGGCCCTGGAGCGCTACGCGGTGGATTTCATTGCCCGCCGCTTCGGCGACCGCTGGGATCAGCAGGCGATCGAGGTGAACCTGCGCCAGGGGGGCACCACCCATCCCTACATGGCCCTCTCCGCCCTCACCACCGGTGCCCTGGATCCCGCCGACGGCCTCTATCGCTCCCCCACCGGCGAGCCCTTGCACTACATGGCCAGCGACACCCTTTGTGAACCGGAGCTGCGGGGCCTCCTTCCCCTGGATCTGATCGACATCGTTGCCGAGGCTGGCCTGCACTACGACCCGGCCCGGCTGCGGGGAAGCGTGTTCCACCTGCTGGGTTGCCTTTCCGAGTACGGCAAGATCGGCCTCACCTGCTTCGGCCGCACCGATGGC
This sequence comes from Cyanobium sp. ELA507, assembly GCA_037133235.1. Taxonomy (GTDB): domain Bacteria; phylum Cyanobacteriota; class Cyanobacteriia; order PCC-6307; family Cyanobiaceae; genus Cyanobium. The sequence goes on along the minus strand of JBAXOO010000179.1, from coordinate 1,549 downwards.
GAAGCCGAGGCGGTCTATGGGGCCACCGTGACGCGGCTACGGGAGGGTGCGCTGCAGCGTCGCCATGGCAAGGGCGGATCCGTGCCAGGTCTGGCCGGTTGCTGAGGGCCAGGGCAAGATTTGGTGAACCTTCGGCCCAACGGCCCCATGCGTTCGCCCTTTGATCTGCGGGCTTCTGAGGAGGCAGGCCCCCCCGTTGGGCGAGAGGTCGGGAGTTTTCGTGAACGCCGCCCGGGCCCCCGTCCCGGTGGGGCTGGCGGTGGCGACGGCGGTACCCCCGCCTGGCTGGGCTGGCTGCAGGTGGGCCTGAGTTCGATGCTGGCGGTGTTGTTTGTGGTGACCCTGGTCCGCAGCCGCGAGCAGAACCTCGAGATTCAGCGCTTGCGGCAACGGGTTCGGGCCCTGGAAAGCAGTCGCAGCTTCGATCGCAGTGCCGCCCAGGATGAGCAGCTGCGGGCCCTGGGGCAGCGCCTGCAGACCCTGGAGGATCTCCAGGCCAAGCGCCTCGATGCCGCTGAGCGGGAGCGGATGCGCCTGGCGCAGCAACTCCTCGATCTCCAGACCCGCCCAGCGTTGGGAACCACGGCCGTGCCAGCCACCCCATCGGTGGCGCCTCCTCAGCCCACCCCGCCCAGGCTTTCGCCAGCACAGCGCCTGCAGCGCCTCTCGCCACCCGGTAGTGGTGTGGTGCCGCTGCGGCCGCCGCAGGAGTTGCCGTGAGGGTTGGCGAGCCAGTGGCTTGGCCCTTGACCGCATCAGCCCTTCACCGCATCACCCGTGGCGCTGGGCAGAATGAAGCGCTGCAGCAGCACGAAGAGCACCAGCACCGGCAGGATCGAAACCACCGATCCGGCCGCCACCAGCCGCCAGTCGAGGGAAAAGCTGCTGGCCAGCTGCTGCAGACCTAGGGGCAGGGTGTAGAGGGAGGGATCATCCACGATGATCAGCGGCCAGAGGAAATCACTCCAGCTGCCGATGAACACGAACATCGCCAGCGTGATCAGGTCGGCGCGGGCGGCGGGGATCATCACGTTCCACCATTCCCCCAGGGGAGTGCAGCCGTCGATGCGGGCTGCCTCCTCCAGTTCCACCGGCACCCCGAGGAAACTCTGGCGCAGTAGGAAGATGCCGAAGGCGGTGGCGGCCTGGGGCAGGATCAGGGCCCAGAGGGTGTTGCGCAGACCGATCTGCACCATCAGCAGGTAAAGGGGGATCATCACCACCTGGAACGGGATCAAGATGGTGGCCACCACCAGGGCCAGCACCAGGCCGCGGCCGCGGAAACGCAGCCGGGCCAGGGGGTAGGCGGCCAGGGAGCAGAAGAGCAGGTTGGCCAGCACCGCCAGGCCACTGACGATGGCGCTGTTGGCCAGGTAGGTGCCCATCGGATTGGCGGCAAACAGCTGCCGGTAGGCGGCCAGGCTGGGCTGGCTGGGCAGCAGGGCCGGTGGGCTCGTAAAGATGTCCTCGGCGGGGCCCTTCAAGGAGGTGCTCACCGGCCAAAGCAGGGGAAGCAGCACCAGCACCGCCAGCAGCAGCAACAAGGCCA
>JBAXOO010000178.1:0-4479 GCA_037133235.1 Cyanobium sp. ELA507 | reverse complement strand
GGTCCACGCCATCCGCCGCCACCCCATCCTGATCAGCGCACCCCTGGCCGCCCTTGCCGTGGGCGCGGGGATTGGTGCCCAGGCCCTGCTGCGGCCCGGCACCCCCAGCGCCGACCGCGACCTCCTCGATGCCCTGATCGCCACGCCCCGGTCCGTGCCTGGAGCGCCCGGCAGCCCCGCCTCCCTGGCCCAGGGCCAATCCCAAGCGTCTGCCCAAGTGAGCCCGGCGGCCCCAGCCTTGGGGGCCCCAGGCGCGGGGGCGCCGGCGGTGCGGGCCCAACGGTCGGCGGCGGCGGCAGGCCCCAACGGGGCCCTGGCGGAACCGGAATCGGGCCCAGCCGTGGGCCTCGAGATTCGTGTAGCCCTGCTCAAACTGCCGGCTAATCCAGGTTTTGCCGCCACCGGCTCCTGGCGCCTATTCGATCGCGCCGGCCGCTTGCTGCAGCGCGGTTCCGCGGCTGAGAGCCCGGACCCCGCGGCTTTTCTGAACAACGAAGCGGAGGTGTGGCTCGAACCAGCACCCGGATCGAATCTGCTCAGTGCAGGCCGCGCCTACGAAGGGCGCTTCCGCATCCTCCGTGGCCGTGATGGGCTGCAGGTGATCAACCATCTGCCCCTCGAGAGCTACGTCAGTTCGGTGGTGGGCGGCGAGATGCCCAGCACCTGGAACCGCGAGGCCCTGCGGGCCCAGGCGGTGGCGGCCCGCTCCTACGCGCTGGCCCACATGGCCCGCCCCGCCGATGGGCAATGGCACCTGGGCGACACGACCCGCTGGCAGAACTACGAAGGGCTTTCCAGCGTCACCGCCAGCACCCGCGATGCCACCGCCAGCACCAGCGGCCTGATCCTCAGCTACCAGGGCGGGATTGTGGAAAGCCTTTACGCCGCCACCCAGCAGATCGTCGAAGAGGCCCACGGACACCTGGGAGCCAGCATGAGCCAGACCGGCGCCCAGGAGCTGGCGCAGCGGGGCCTGCGCTACAACGAAATCCTCGGTCGCTACTACCAGGGGGCTTCCCTGGCCCGCCTTCAGGCCGGTGCGAGCTGAGCATTGGCTGCGGCAGGCCACCGCGGTATCGGCCCAAGCGCTGAGCGAGGGGGCCCTAGTGCCCCTGGAGACCCGCCTTTACCGCCGACCCGAGCTCAGCCCCTTCGTGCTGCGGGAGCTGATCTCAAGGCCGCCACGCCATCTGCGCCCGGAGGGTCCAAAACCGAATCCATTTCTCCCCTGGGACCAGCCCCTTGAGGTTGCCAAACTCGGCGATAGTCATGTCTTGCTGCTCAACAAATACCCCGTTGAGCCCGGCCACCTGCTGGTGATCACCCAGGGCTGGCAGCCCCAGGCTGGCTGGGTGCAACCGCTCGACTGGGCCGCAGTCGCGACGGTCGCTGCCGACACCGGAGGCCCGTGGTTCTTCAACAGCGGTGCCACCGCCGGCGCCAGCCAGCCGCACCGCCATCTGCAATTGCTGCCGCGCCGGGCCGATGAGTCCAGCTGCCCCCTGGCCCCCTTGCTACGGGCCCAGCTGGCGGGCCACACCCCGGTCTGGCCCTGGGCCTACGAGCTCAGTGCCCGCTGGGATCCGCTCGGGGGCAGCGATCTGGAGGTGATTTACCAGCGCCACTGCCTGGCGCTGGAGCTGGGCAGCCCCAGCCAAGACAACCGCCCTGCCCACCCCTACAACCTCGTCTTCGATGACGACTGGTTCCTAACCGTGCGTCGGGTGCAGGAGCACGGGGCCGGCTTCAGCGTCAACGGCCTCGGCTTTGCGGGTTACCTGCTCAGCACCGACAACGCCGACCGGGCCTGGCTGGAGCGGCACGGCCCCTGGGCCCTGCTGGAATCGGTGGCGGCCAGGGGGCCTGGAGGGGTGGATCGGACTGCGGCGAAGGCGGCCCCTTCCAATGGGGAAGCCTGAGCCGGCTTTAGGGAGCGGGCCAATCCGGATTCCGTGGTTTCACGGTTGCGGCTTTGGGGGTGGTCGGTCCTCCCTGGAAAAGGACCCGGCCCCGATCAGGGGCTGCAGGGTTTCCTTCCCTAGGTCCCCATCCATCAGCCCATCCAGCAACCTTCATGGCTTCCAGCCCGATCCCTACCCAAGCTCTGGCCGACCAGACCCAGATCCCAGCCTCGTCACCGGCCAAACCCCCAGCAGCGGCCCAAGGCCGCAGACTGCGGCGCCGAACGGCCCTGGAGCGTCGCAACCAACTGGTGGAGGCCCACCGGGAGCTCGTACGCCCGATCGCCTTTCACTACTGCCGCTGCTGCGCCGAACCCCTCGATGACCTGATCCAGGTGGGACAGCTGGGCTTGATCCGCGCCGCTGAGTTGTTCCAACGCAGCCAGGGCACCCCGTTTGGGGCCTTTGCCCGGCCCCATATCCGCGGGGCGATCCTGCACCATCTGCGCGACTGCGCCCCGGCGGTGCGGCTGCCGCGGCGGCAGGCCGAACTCCAGGAGAAGCTGCTGCGGCTGCAACGGCTCAACGGCACGGGCTGCACCCCTAGGGGGTTGGAGCAGGCCAGGGAGGTCCTTGGCATCGATGCCGAGCACCTTGAGATGCTCCTGCGGCAACGCCAGCTCAACCGGCCCCTCTCCCTCCTGCTCACCCACGAGGACCACATCGTGGATGACGAGCACGTCAACCAAGACGATGACCAACTCGTTGGCGGCGGCGCCGAGCGGTTGCTGGCAAAGCTGGAGCCAAGTCAGCGGCTGGTCGTCCAGCAGGTGGTGCTAGCCGGCATGAGCTATCGCCAGCTGGCCAAGCGCATGGCCGTCAGTCCCATGACGGTGCAACGCCTGCTGCACCGGGGTCTGGAGCACCTGCGCTGGGAACTCCAGGGCGAGGCGTGCCCTGGGTCGTTGCCGCTTGGTCCCGGGCGATCTGTTGCTCCAGCGTGCTGATGGCGGCATTGAGGGCCGCCAGACGCCGTTCAGCCGCATCGCGGCAGGCGCCTAGCAGCCGCAGTTTGTGGGCTTGATGCTGGCTCCAGGCGGAGCGGGGGTCGATGGGCAATGAGCAGGCGAAGGGAAACACGCTTCGAAGCTGACAAGATCTGCAGCGGTTTTAGCCAAGCCCAAGCCGTCGGCGGGCCCACCAGCCCCGCGGATCTCCGCCCTGCCAAAATCGCCCATGAGCCAGGATTGCTGCGGCCTTCGGTCCTGGCCATCCGATCGGCCGACTCTTCAGACCGTCCGTTCCCCTTGGTTCCGGCCCGCTCCAACCCAGCCCTGGTCAGGGGTCTAGCCGTCCTGATGGGGAGCCTGGTGCTGCTCATTCCTGGCGCCCGGGCCTCCGTGGCCCTGCTGGGGGGGGCAGCGGCCAGGCCCCTGGCGGGCCGGTTCAACAGCGTGCCGGTGCTGCACTCCAACCAACCCGAGGAGGTGGAGGGGCCGGGCATCCTGATCGACACGGGCCCCGGTTCGGCCATTGCCGCTGAAACCGGCGAGGTGCTCGCCAATGCCACCTATCGCTTCAACGGTCCGTTTGGCCTTCACGTTCATCACAAATACAACCCGGCGGCGGCGATGCGCATCGGCCCAGGGGGTCGCCGCAGCGAGCTCACCCTGGCGGTGGTGCTCACCAATCCGAGCACGCGGCCGGTGGTGGTGAGCTTCGAGCGGGGTGCGGTGCGCAACAGTTTTGAGGCGCCCTACCTTGGGTCCAACTTGATGGGGGTCAAGCCCCTCGGCCCCAGGCCCTGGAACACCGGGCCCGGCGATGCCACGGCGGTCCAGATGTTGCGGGGCCGGCTCGACGCCAACCTCAGGGATGAGATCACCATTCCGCCCCTGCAGCGGGTGGTGGGGCTGAGCACGGCGTTGCCAGCCCTCGGGGTGGCCAATGCCTTGTTGCGGGGGCACAGCACTGGCCCCTTCGAGATGGCCGTGGTGGCCGCGCCGCCGCCGGGGGATCAGGCCAGCGTGTTGGCCACCCTGGATTCGCGCCAATTGGCTCCCGGCCGCACCTATCTGGGCCGAATCGCCGCGATCAACGCACGCCAAGTGTTTGCCCGGGTCGGCGGGGTGGCCCTGGGCGATGCCTACACCGCCAGCCTCAGCCAAGACCTGGAGCAGGCCGGGGCCCTGCATGTGCCCCTCACCAGCACCGACCGCACCACTTTCGGCAGCGGTGAGGTGCAGGTGAACCCGCTGGTGAGCCGCATGGTCGACTCATCCCTCGACAACGTCGGGACCTATGGGGTGCGCTACGACATCGATCTCAACCTGCGCGGTCAGGGCGCCTACGCCTTGATCCTCAGCCATCCGGTTGATCCCAATGGGCGCAGGATCATCGCCTTTCGTGGCAGCATCGCGATCCACACCGCCACAGGGCAGGAGGATGTGCACGTGGGGATGCGCTCTGGCGAAAGTCTCACCCTCACCACCCTCCAACTGCAGCGGGGCACTCCCCAGACGGTGCGCCTAAGCCTGGTCTATCCCGCCGATTCCACGCCAGGGCACCTGCTGAGTGT
>JBAXOO010000177.1:0-4495 GCA_037133235.1 Cyanobium sp. ELA507 | reverse complement strand
GCGCGACTGCGACAAGAAGCCGCTGGCGCAGATTGCCCTGGAGCGATAGCGAGAGGACTCCCTCGGGACAGTGCTCCAGCAGAACAAACCCTCGCTCGAAGGAGCGCTGAAAATCATCCAGCAGGGGGTTGAGCACCTGCTCGAGCAGCTCGGCTTCGGAGTCGGGGCTGGTAGATCCCATTGATCAACCCTAGGGATTCCTGCCCACCCCCCCGCAGGCCTGGCTGGACGGTTCTCCGGCCCCATGGGCCGCTCAACCGAGCAACAGCCCGCCCCCATCGCTCAGCTCAGCGCTGGCACTGCGCAGGTCGAACAGGAGTTCGGCCAGGTTGCAGCGGGCCATCTCCCGCTCCAGGGCGCTCTTCAGCCGTTGCTCCACCAGGGCGGCCACCTGGTCGGCCGCGCCCGGTTCCGCGGCCCCATCCGAGCGGGATCCACCGCCGGATCCGAGCTGATGGCCCAGGGCCGCCAGCACATCCGCCAGGGGGATGGCGCTGGCGGCCCGGGCCAGCCGGTACCCCCCCAGCCGCCCGCGGCGGGCCTCCAGCAGCCCGGCCCGCCGCAGTTTCAGCAGTAGTTGCTCCAGCATTGGGGCGGGCACCCCCTGGCTGGCCGCCAGGGCCTGGACCGACCGCCAGGTGGGAGGGTCCACCGCCATGGCAAGCAGGGCCTTGAGCGCATGCACCACCTGACGGCCAAGCATGGGAAGGGATCAGGGGTGGGCGGCACTGCCCAAGGCGCCGAGCCGCGCGAGCAGATGCTCGAAGCTGTAGCCGAACAGGGCCGGATCGGGGTCGCCGCCGCCCAGGTCGGCCAGACCCAATTCGGCCCAGCGCCGATCCACCCGAGCCTCCAGCTCTGGCCCCCGGCTGAGCGGTTCGCCCCAGTCGTGGCGCTTTTCCGGACCGATCTTCGTGGTGGCATCGATCGCCAGGCGGCCGCCCAGCCCTAAGCGCTCGCTGGCGAAATCCAGCGTGTCGAAGGGGGTGTCCTCCAGCACGAACAGATCACGCTGGGGATCCACCAGGGCGCTGATCGCCCAGATCACCTGGCGCGGATCGCGGATGTTGATCGCCTTGTCCACCACCACCACGAACTTGGTGTACGTGAACTGCGGCAGCGCTGTCCAGAAGGCCATCGCCGCCCGTTTGGCCTGACCGGGATAGGCCTTGTCGATGGCGATCACGGCCAGCTTGTAGCTGAGCCCCTCCATCGGCAGGAAGAAATCCACAATCTCCGGGATCTGCTGGCGCAGGATCGGCGTGTAGATCCGGTTCAGGGCGATCGCCAGCATCGCGTCCTCCTTGGGTGGCCGGCCGCTGAAGGTGGTGAAGTAGATCGGATCGCGGCGCTGGGTGATGCACTGAATCCGCACCAGGGGGGAATCTTCTACGCCGCCGTAGAAGCCCATGTGGTCGCCGAAGCGGCCATCGGCTAGTTCCTCGCCGGGGGTGATCGTGCCTTCGAGCACCACCTCGCTGTGGCTGGGCACCTTGAGGTTCACGGTCTTGCATTGCGCCAGCCGCACGCCCTCGCCGCCGTAGAGGCCGGCGAACAGCCACTCGCTCAGCTGCACCGGGATCGGGGTGGCCGCCGCCATCACCAGCAGCGGATGCACGCCGATCGCGATCGCGATCTCCAGCGGTTTGCCCAGCGCCGCCGCCTTGCGCAGGTGGCGGGCACCGCCGCGCACGCTCAGCCAGTGCACGGTCATCGTGTTGATCGATTGTTGCTGCAGCCGGTAGACCCCCACGTTGGGGGTGCCGGTCTCGGGGTCCTTGGTGATCACCAGGCCGAGGGTGATGATCCGGCCGGCGTCACCGGGCCAGGGGCGCAGCAGCGGCAGAGCATCAAGGTTCACCGCCTCGCCGCGGAACACCTGCTGGTGGCAGGGGGGGGTGAGGTCGAGATCGGGAAAGGAGCGCAGCAGATCCCAGGCCAGACCGCCGTAGCTCCTGAGCTCCGCCAGCCCCTTGGGCGGCCGGGGCTGCTGCAGCAGGGCCAGCTTGGCGCCAAGGGCCTCGAGCTCCTCGGCCCGCTCCATCCCCATGCTCCACACCACCCGCTCCACGGTGCCGAGCAGGTTCACGGCCACCGGCATGGAGGAGCCGATCACGTTCTCGAACAGCAGGGCCGGGCCGCCCAGGCCGAGCACCCGGTCGGCGATCGCGGCCAGTTCTAGATCGGGGTCCACCGGGGCGCTGATGCGTCGCAGCTGGCCGCGCTGCTCGAGCAACTGGAGGAAGCCGCGCAGGTCGCGGCCCTGCTGGGCCATCACGCCGGACAAGGATTCTGCAAAGCGGCTGTTCACTGTGGCGCATCGGGAAGGTCCAGCGAGGAAGGCGCTCCGATCGGCCTGCGCTGCTGCGGTGGTAGCGAGTTCGAGACTGCGGCTTCTGCCCTGCGGCGGTTCTCCGCTGACCTGATGGCGGTGGCCAGGCCAGGGCTAGGCGCCGTGGCGGTGACACACTGGCCGCCTTCGCGCCAGGGCCCATGCAGATCTCCTACTTCCACACCTCCGAATCCGTGCCGGCCGTCCGGGGCCCCGCCGAAGGCGGCCCCGACGCCGCCGTGGTGATCGACGTGCTTCGGGCCACCACCACGATCGCCTGGTCCCTCCAGAACGGAGCCGAAGCGATCGAGGCCTTCGCCGATCTGGCCTCCCTGGAGACCGCAGCCGCCGCCTGGCCGGCCGAACGGCGGCTGCGGGCCGGCGAGCGGGGCGGCCAGCGGGTGGACGGCTACGACCTGGGCAACTCGCCCCTGGCGGTGACACCGGAGCTGGTGGGGGGCAAGCGAATCTTTATAAGCACCACTAACGGCACCCGCTCCCTGGCCGCCGTGCGCGAGGTCCCCCTGCTGCTCACCGCCTGCCTTCCGAACCGCACCGCCGTGGCTCGCCGCCTGATCGAACGCGATGTCCAGGAGGTGTGGATCGTGGGCAGCGGCTGGGAGGGTGATTACTCCCTGGAGGACAGCTTGGCGGCCGGGGCCGTGGCCTCGGCCACGATCGAGCTGGCCGTGGCCCCCCACCGGGGGATCACCTGCGCCAACGACGAGATGCTGGCGGCCCTGGCCCTCTGGCAGCAGTGGCGCCATGACACCGAAACCTGCCTGCGGGCTGCCAGCCACGGCCAGCGCCTCAACCGCCTCGGCAACCACGACGCCGACTTCGCCTGTTGCGCCGCCGTCGACAGCCTCAGCATCGTGCCGATCCAGGCGGAGGCTGGGGTGTTGCGCGCCAGCTGAAGCGGCCTCTTACAGTTCGAACCTCGATTCGGAGTGCCGGTGGGCAGTTTCCTGGCAGCAGCCCTGCAACTCACCAGCACCTCCGATCCGGATGCCAACCTCGCCGCCGCCGAGGAGCAGATCGAGCTGGCGTCCCGCCGCGGCGCCGAACTGGTGGGGCTTCCTGAGAATTTCGCCTTCATGGGCGACGACCAGCGGCGCCTTGAGTTGGCTCCCGACCTGGCGGAGCGCTGCAGCCGTTTCCTGGTCACCATGGCCCGCCGTTATCAGGTGACCCTGCTCGGCGGAGGTTTCCCAGTGCCGGCCGGTGAAGCCCTCACCTTCAACCGCGCCGAATTGGTGGGAACGGAGGGTCAGCTGCTGGCCCGCTACGACAAGATCCACCTCTTCGATGTGGACATCCCCGATGGCATCACCTACCGGGAATCGGCCACAGTCCAACCGGGCGACGCCATGCCGCCGGTGGTGGAGGTCCCCGGCCTTTGCCGGGTTGGCCTTTCGATCTGCTACGACGTGCGCTTCCCCGAGCTCTATCGCTACCTGGCCAGCGCCGGTGCGGAGCTGCTGATGGTGCCGGCGGCCTTCACCGCCTACACCGGCAAGGACCACTGGCAGGTGCTCCTCCAGGCCCGGGCGATCGAAAACACCGCCTACGTGCTCGCACCCGCCCAAACCGGTCTCCACTACGGCCGTCGCCAGACCCATGGCCATGCCCTGGTGATCGATCCTTGGGGCACGGTGTTGGCCGATGCGGGCCAGGCTCCGGGCCTCGCCATGGCACCGGTGGATCGGGGCCATGGCCAGCGGGTGCGGACCCAGATGCCCAGCCTCCAGCACCGACGGCCAGCCCTCTTCTGAAGCTGTTGATGCGGATTAGGCCGGTGCCACCGCTTTCGTCCTCCACCCGGCGGCGCCCCTGGCGGGGCTGGCTGGTGGGCTTGCTCCTGGCCGTCAACGCCCTACCGGCCAACGCGGCCAGCAGCCTCTCCGCCTGGCGGGTCAGCCGGGAGGGGGTGCTGGAGCTCCGCACCGCACCGGGCACCAATGTGCGGGCCTACTACGAGGAGGGTTCCGATGGTCGGGGCCCCAGGGTTTGGTTTGACCTGCCGGGGGCGCCGTTGCGGGCCCGCTCGGTGTGGCTGGGGGGCACCCTGCGGGAGGTGCGCATCGGCAAGCCCGATGGAGCCACCACCCGGGTGGTGCTGGAGTTCCAGAGCGGTACCCGGCTGGATCCCCGCCAACTGCG
>JBAXOO010000176.1:0-4495 GCA_037133235.1 Cyanobium sp. ELA507 | reverse complement strand
ATCCTCCGGAGAGCTGAGGCGGCCCACCCGCCCTTCGCGGGGCGCGGTGGAGCGCCGGCTCGTGGCCAAGCGCCGTCGGGGCGACCGCAAGACCCTGCGGGGCGGCCGCCTCAGCTCTCCGGAGGATTGAGGTTGGCCGGCCCGCCGCCATCGGTTTCGGCGCGAATGGCAGCCTTCGCCGCCCGCCAGTGGCCCTCGAGTTCGGCGATGCCGCGGCCGCCGAGGTCGCCCCCCAGGGCGGCCTCCACCCGGGAGAAGCGATCCAGGAAGCGTGCGTTGGTGCCGGCCAGGCCCTCCTCCGGATCAATCCCACACCAGCGGGCCACATTGACCAGGGTGAAGAGCACATCTCCCAGTTCCTCCTGGGCATGGGCCCGGTTGCCGCTGGCCACCGCCTCCTTGAGTTCATCGAGCTCCTCGTGGACCTTGCCCCACACCCCCGCCATGGTGTCCCACTCGAAACCGGCGGCGGCGGCCTTGCGGGAGATGGTCATCGCCGCGGCGATGGCCGGTTGGCCCCGTACCTTTTCGGCCAGCCGGTCGCTGAGGGGGCTGGGGCTGGTCGCGGCGGTGGTCTGCAGCTTTTGGCGTTCCTGGGCCTTGATCGCCTCCCAGCTGGTCCGCACCGCAGCGCTGTCGGCTGCCCGGGGTGCATCGCCGAACACGTGGGGATGGCGGCGGACCAGCTTGGCGCCGATCCCTCGGGCCACCGCGGCCAGGTCAAAGCGGCCATGCTCAGCGGCGATGCGGGCGTGGAGCACCACCTGCAGCAGCAGGTCGCCCAGCTCCTCCTCCAGGTGGCGATCGTCGCCGTGGCGGATCGCATCGGCCACCTCGTGGGCCTCCTCCAGCACGAAGGGGATCAGGGAGGCGTGGGTCTGCTCCAGGGCCCAGGGGCAGCCGCATTCGGGATCCCGCAGCTGGTCCACGATGGCCACCAGTTGGCCCAGGGCCTGATCGGCAGGGCCAGGAGCGGCAGGTGGAGCCCAGGGTGTTCCAGAAGGTTTAGGGGCGGGCAATGGTCCTTTGGCCGGATTGGAGGGCTCGATGGCGGGGGGAGACATGGCCAGCGGGAGTTGGGGGGAGGCCCCACCGGGAGTTTCCATACCCTGCCAGCATCAGCGCCACCATGGCCGCCCCCGCCCCTTCTTGCCGGTTCGGGAGCGATTGGGCTGGCGGCGCGGGCTGAAGGGCTTGGACAACAACAAGGGATTCCATCGCAGTCGGGGCATCGGATCACCGTCCTGAAGCAAATGCAGCCAGCTGCTCAGCTCGATGCCCGCTAGCCCTGCTACCAACAGCGGCCTCTGCTCGCTCCAGAGCCACTGCGCGGCTTGGAGGAGTTCTTCGGGTCCGGGAATGCCGAAGGGCATCAGCAGCACCGAGCCCAACCCCATGACCGACCCCAGATAGAAGAGGCGGCCGGCCGTGCCGATCGCCGGGCAGTGGGACCAGATCGAACGGTGCTTGAGCAGGCGGCGGTAGGGCCACCAGAGCAGGCTCAGCGCACCCCAGCGTCGGGTGGCGAGGGAGCGGGTATCGAGGTCGGGCGATAGCCAGAGGCCGCCGATCAGGAAGGCAGCGGTGGCGATGGCGGCAGCGGCGAGGCCGAGGGGCGTCCACAGCAGACCGAAGGGCAGGGCCAGCACCCTGGTGGCGTGGTCGTGGGAGCGGCCGCTAGCCATCGCCCCAGATTTGCACGGGTGAGACGCCCAAGCGCCCCGTCGCCTGTGCTGGATCGGGAGGCACAATGGGTGTCAAGCCCGATTAGCTCAGCGGTAGAGCGCCTGCCTTACAAGCAGGATGTCGCTGGTTCGAAACCGGCATCGGGCATGGCCAGACACCACAGCCTCACCGGGATCTGGGGCAGTCAGGGCAAGGGATTCGGCAGATCCGCCATCAGGGCAGGAGCGGCCCAAAACGCCCTAAAACCGTCAGGCCCTCCTAAAAATTGACTGGGATTGGACCCCGGTGCAGACATGGCTCCAGCCGGCTCCCGTTCCCGGCCGCCCTGGATTCCCCCTTCTTGCCCCTGGGGCCTGCCAGCATCCCTTGGCGATTAGACGCAGGCAACATGGAAGTCTGCGCCTTCATTGAGAGTGAGACAAGAGATTCTGCCCTGAGCCGGATGCCTGGATGAATAAAAATCCGGACCGTTGTGAAGATCGTCGTGGCAATCAGTGGCGGCAAGTGGCAAGCGGCTCACCCTTGTCTTTGGTCTGGCTGGTCGCGTCAAATTAGTGCAACGGCAGAATAGGGCGGCAAGCGATCTCCTTCTGCTTGACACCGCAATTATTCAATACTGTCCGCTCTCATGATGGGCTGAACATCGATCGCCTCGCAACTATCGATCTTTTGCGATCATCGACCTTGTTGGCTAGACTTTAAAAATGCGATGATGTTGGCATTTGAAATTGCGATGAATTTGGCGGCTGATAGTGTGATCGCTGTTTGCTTATTGATGGAGCAAAACTGCAATCTTGTCGTTCTAGCATGGAAAGTAGCTGGGAGAGGCTTAATAGCTATTGAGCAATGCGTTGATAAGTTTCAAATCGATACCCTGCGTGGGCTTCCAGGTTGACCATTGCAAATTGATCGCCAATCAAGAATTGATATTCCGGGAAAAAGGTATCACCTTGAAAATCTCCTTCTACTAAGGTCAGTTCTAAGGTATCTGCGAGATTCAATGATTGTCTGTAAATAGAAGCACCGCCGACAATATAAACCTTTTTGTGATCTTGAACTTTCTTTAAGGCGTCTGCAAGTGAATTGACGAAGGCCAGATTAAGGGGGTGCTTCAGTTGTAAGCTTGCAATTTCATCGGGAGCAATAGAGTTAGAAATGACGACATTATATCGATCTACCAAAGGCTGTTTATTCAAATCAAGTTCCCAAGTTTTTCTGCCCATAATTACAGCATGCCCGATGGTTAGTTCCCGAAATCTCTGAGCATCTTCAGGAATTTTCCAAGGTAACTTACCATTCACGCCAATAACTCGATTTGACTCTGCTAAAGCAGCAATGATAATAATTTCAGGCCGGTTCATGATGACTGCCCAAAGCTCATGCAATGATGTCAGTCTAGCAGGTGAGGGGTGAGAAATCAGAACTTGTAATCCATGCACGATGCGAGGGTTTAATCGGATAACGACCGATGCTTCAAGCTTACAAAGTTCAGCATTTTAGGGCTACATAGCCTGCTGTTTGAGCAAATTCTTTGCTTGCACAAGTCAATCAAACTTGTCTTTTGATCTGCAACATATCTTCAAGTAGAGAGATGTGCTTCCCCTGGGTCGGTTCGGCCCATCGAGGTCAGCGCCGCTGCTGACCCAATCCCGGAGATCGTGAACCAACCTGCCCCGCTACCGGGTGAAAGGGGCCTGCAATCGTGATTTTGGTGTGAACGATGACTGCGGTGATGCAGGGTTTCTCCTATAAGAAGACACCCTGCTTTGCAGCGTCGCCATGGGCAAACAGAAACATAAATCCAAACAGGCCGCCAAGCCCAAAGAGCACTCCGCCAAAGGCACTGGTGCGCTGGATCTTGGCGACGCCTACCAGCCCTCGCCGATCCTCGATGATTTCGCAGAGCATTCGGAGGGGGCAAAGATCAAGCTGGATCGCAAGTTTTACGAAAGCGAGCTCAAGGAGCTGCAGGTGGAATTGGTTAAGATGCAGTACTGGATCAAGCATGTTGGCTATCGGCTGATCATTCTTTTCGAGGGACGCGATGCGGCCGGCAAGGGGGGCACGATCAAGCGCATCACCGAGCCCCTCAATCCCCGGGGCTGCAACGTGGTTGCCCTCGGTACCCCTTCCGATCAGCAGAAGAGCCAGTGGTACTTCCAGCGTTATGTAGAGAATTTCCCCTCAGCGGGTGAGATCGTGCTCTTCGATCGCAGTTGGTACAACCGCGCCGGCGTCGAAAAGGTGATGGGTTTCTGCACCCCCGTCCAGGTGGAGGAGTTCATGCTCTCGGCGCCGGAGTTCGAGCGGATGGTGGTGCGCAGCGGCATCACGCTGCTGAAGTATTGGTTCTCTGTGAGCGACGACGAGCAGGAGGCCCGTTTCCGCTCACGCCTCCAGGATCCCGCCCGGCGCTGGAAGCTGAGCCCCATGGATCTTGAATCCCGCGATCGCTGGGTCGACTTCTCGCGGGCCAAGGATGAGATGTTTGCCCATACCAACATCCCCGAGGCGCCTTGGTTCACCGTGGAGGCCAACGACAAGCGCCGGGCGCGCCTCAACTGCATCCGCCACCTGCTCAGCAAGGTCCCCTATGAGGACATGACCCCGGAGGCGATCGAGTTGCCTCCCCGCAAGGGCAGTGGCGATTACCAACGCCCCCCCTTCAATGAGCAGTTTTTCGTGCCCAACCACTACCGCTGACCCGGCGGGCCAGGCGCTCAGGGCGTGTCCAAGGACCTTCAGGCCAGGCCGGCGCCGGAAGCCACTCATCCCGCGCCACCGAGCACGGGGAAGCAGCCCTTCAGGC
>JBAXOO010000175.1:0-4496 GCA_037133235.1 Cyanobium sp. ELA507 | reverse complement strand
GGGGAAGCGACCGCCGTGGAGGTTGCTGGGGCAGCGGGGGGAGATCCGGCGGTTACCGATACCGGAGCCGAGGAAGGCAGCCGTTGGCGCTGGCGAAGAAAGGCCACCAGGTGATCGAAAACCAGCGAAGCGCCGTAGGCCGAGAGGTGATCGGCATCGGAGTAGAGCAGGAATCCGCCTTTCTGGCGGGGGCAGCGGCCCTCGCGGGGGGGACAAAGGGCATCGAGCGGGTCGTAGATCAGCACCTGGGGATAGGCCGCCAATCGCGCCTGCAGCTGCCGTTTCAGGTAGGAGGAGAACTGGGCCATCGGGCGGCGATCCACCCCGGTGCGGCACTCCAGGGCCAGCTGGGGGCGGAACCATTGCGGCCGGCACACCTCCATCGGCACCCCACCGCCGAATTCAGGGGTCGGCAGCATCACCACGATGGGGGTCTTGGGGTGGGTTTGGGCGATCGCGCCGATGGCATCGATCCAGCTGGCCAGGGCCTGTTGGCGGCTGATCGGCTCACCGCTACTGGGATCAAAGTGGTTGGTGCGCTGCAGGCTGGAATCGGCCAAAAACCCTGGATCGAAATAAATGGGCCAGCGCAGTGACAGCACCAGCACATCCCTATCGCGAAGTGCTGAATCGCTGGTGAGCACACGCCAGCGCTCCTCCTCCGCCAGGGCGTACTGCAGCACATCCTCACGGCTGACCCCCGTGGCCGAATTGGTGTAGTGGAGGGTGGGATAGGGCACGCCAACGGTGGCCGCTTCGGCATAACCCAGCCCATGGCGGCCGCACAGGTAGCCGTCGGCGTAGCTGAAGTGGTGGGCATGGCTATCGCCAACAAGAAGCAGGCGGCCCTGGCCTGGGGCCTGGCAATCGCGGGCGGGGATCCCGGCTTCCGGATCAAACTCTGCCGCGGTGCGATTGCCGCCGTAGAGAACGGCGCTGCCGTAGCGGGTGAGCCCTTGCAAAGCCACCAGGCCGCTGGCCGCCAGCAGCAGGCCGGTGGCCACCACCTGCCAGCGCTCGGGCCACCAGGGCAGGCGGCGCAGCGGATCTTCCACGTACCGCCAGGAGAGCACCGCCAGACCCAGGGTGAGCACCAGCAGCAGGGGGATGGTGAGGGCGGTGAGGCCCACGCTCCAGCGGGCCAACGACAGCACACTCCAGTGCCACAGATAAAGGGAGTAGGAAATCAACCCCAGGAATACCAGCGGCGGCTGACTGAGAAGGGTCTGGCCCGCCGTGCCAGGCCGAAGGGAACCCAGCAGCAGCACCGTGAGCCCCACCGCACCGCCCACCGGCACCACCCCAAATGGCAACGGCACGGCCATCAACGCCAACAGGCCCGCCAGGGCAAGCAAGGGCGGCAGGGACCAGGCGGCCGGTTCGGCTGGTCCGGCCCGGCGTGGGGCCCTGGCCTCGGGCCTACCTGGGCGGAGGGGATCAGCCCTCTGCAGCAGCAGGAACAACAGGCAGCCCGCGCCCAGCTCCCAGAAACGCCCCGGCAGCAGGTAATAGGCCGCCGACTGGTCGACGCTCAGCCAGTGCAGGAAGACCCCAAACGACGCCAGCACCAGGGGGATCAATAGCCAGCGCAGACGGCGGCTGCCTTCGCGGCCATGGCGGGCGAAGCCGCTGAACCAGACCAGCAGGGGAAACAACAGATAAAACTGCTCCTCCACCCCCAGCGTCCAGGTCTGGGTAAAGGGGTTGAGTTCGGCGGCCGGCCGGAAGTAATCGACCGCCAGCTGGTGCAGGATCAGATTGGAGGTTCCGAACAAGGCCCGCCAGCCCACCCCAAGCATCAGACCCGGATCGGGATTGACCAGGCAAAGCGCCACCGCGGTGACCACCACACAGAGCAGCAGGGCCGGCAGCAGGCGGCGGATGCGGCGGGAGTAGAAGCCCAGCATCAGGTCAGAAAGGCTGCCAGCCGGCCGCTGGGCCAGCGAGCCGGTGATCACGAAGCCGGAGATCACGAAGAACACATCCACGCCCAGGTAGCCCCCTGGAAGCAGGCGTGCACTGAAGTGGTTGACGATTACCGCCAACACCGCAACGGCCCTCAGGCCATCGATTGCGGGGCGGTAGGTGGCAGGGGCATTGATCAACTCACCCCTGCGGCCCCGCCGTAAGTCGGGGCGATCGGCTGGGGCGCCACCCCTGGCTTTGGCCGGGTGCTTGCTGGATACCGCTGGCTCCTCGCCTGGGGTTCGGGTCACAGAATCCCGTCGTGGTCGGCCAGCCGCCGGACGCTAGCAGGGCTGATTGGCGGGTTCAGGCCTCAGGCGCCGGGCGCTCGGTGACGGGGTCCAGCGGCGCGGCGGCCACCAGGTCCTCGATCTCGCAGACCGGGAAGCGGTTGATCGCCTTGAGGGCACGGCGGGAGTTGGTGCGCAGCCGTTCGCTGATCGCCTCGCAGTAGGGAATCTGGGCCAACAGATCGACGGTGCGGCGCAGCACCCGCACCACATCGCCCTCATCGAGGGAGGTGGCGGCGATCACCTCGCCCCAGCTGGCACCGCTGGCCCAGGCGTGCACCAGGCCGGTGAGCTCGGGCTCCCACCACACCGGCACCACCACGCCCCGCTGTTCCTGCTGGCGCTGCAGCTCTCGGCGCAGGCCGCGCAGATCATGGAGGGCCTCTTCGGTGGCGGGCGGAGGCGCCCAGGCACACCACAGGTCGGGCCGGTTCACCTCGGTGGAGATGGCCTCCAGCACCGCCGCCAATTCGGCCGGATCGAGGTCGTCGAGGTGGCCGCTCATCAGGGCCAGTCCCAGCCAGAGCTCGTTGTCGCCCCGCAGGGCCGCCACGGTGCGCCCCACCTCGGTGGGATCGAGGCCCTCCTCACCATCGAGGCCGCCGAAGAAGCGCAGGATGTCGATCAGGGAGAGGAAGGTGTCCCAGTGGCGGTTGGCACGGAAGTGCAACAGCCGCTGGCGCTCCTGGAGCTCGGTCTCCAGTTCCTCCATGCGGCGGCGGTGCTTCTTGAGCTGTTTGCGGTCACCCCAACGGTGGGCGGGGTGGGTTTCGATCTCCTCCTCCAGCTGCTGCACCAGCTGGCCCTGCTGCTGCACTTCGCCGGCCAGGTCGTAGCGGGGGGTGTGCATGTCGTGGCGGCGAGCCATCGAGGCCACCGCCAGGGCCAGGCCGCCACTCTCCTGGTTGCCGTGGCGCAACTCGCCGATGTGGCGCAGCTCGGGTGCCGCCAGCTGGGCCACCTGCAGGCAGCTCAGTTCGGCATGGAGGCTCACCACGGCCGAGCAAGGCAGCAGGATCCAGACGTTGTCGTCGGTGAGGCAGAGCAGCAAGGGGAACTGACCCGAACCCTGCACCTTTTCCACCACCACCGCCGGGGTGACCCGGCCCTTGAGTTGGGGCGCCTTGACACTCACCAGGGTGCCCTCGCTGGCGAACTGCAGGGCCAGGGTGAGTTCGTTGGCGAGGGTTTCCTCGGCCTGCTGCTGCAGGATCCGCAGCAGCCTGCGCTCCTCCCGGAGCCGGGCCCGCTGCTTCTCGTAGTCCTCGAAGTCGTCCCAGGGCACATCGCCGCCGCTGCTCTCCATCGAGGCCAGCTGGGCCGAGAGGGTGGCGATCTGGGCCTCGTCGTCGGCCAGATCCAAGGTGGCCAGGTAGCGGCCGAAGCTGCGCTCCACCAGCTCCTTGGCCTTGGCCAGGTCGTAGCGCTGCAGCAGGTTGAGCACCATGCCGTAGCTGGGGGTGAACTGGCTCACCAGGGGATCAGCCGGGCTGGTGGCCAAGGCACCGGCCTCACGAACCCCCTCGAAGCGGCTCTGCACGGTCACCACATAGCCCTGGGAATCGAGGCCGCGACGGCCGGCCCGCCCCGCCATCTGCAGAAACTCACTCCCCATCAGGGGCCGGTGGCCCCGTTCGGTGCGCTTGGAGAGGGCCGAGATCACGGTGGTGCGGGCCGGCATGTTGATGCCGGCAGCCAGGGTCTCGGTGGCAAACACCACCTTGATCAGGCCCTGCTGGAACAGCTCTTCGATCAGCTCCTTCCAGGCCGGCAACACGCCGGCGTGGTGGGCGGCGATGCCGCGCAGCAGGGGATCGGCATGGCCTTCCCGCACCGCCTCGGGGGTGGCCGCCACGAAGGCATCCAGCCGCACGCGGATGCGGGCCTGCTCCTCGGGGCTCACCAGGCAGATCTTGCCCAGGTCGCGCACGGACTTGTCGCAGCTGCGGCGGCTGAAGATGAAATAGATGGCCGGCAGCATCTCGCGCTCCGCCATCTGGGCCACCACAAAACCGATCGGTGGGGCCTCCGGCTGGGGCGGGCGGGCCTCCTTGGGGCCCTTGCGGCGGGTGGTTTTGGGAGGGCGCCAGACTTTGCAGTTGGCATGGAGGCCGGTGCCCTCATCGTTGAGCAGGGGGTGAAGCCCCTTGGCGCTGCAGAAGCTGAAGGCCAAGGGCACCGGCCGAAAATCGCTGAACACCAGCCGGGAGGGGCCATGCACCCGCTCGATCCAGTCGGTGA
>JBAXOO010000174.1:0-4501 GCA_037133235.1 Cyanobium sp. ELA507 | reverse complement strand
AGGAATCCTCCAGTTCGTTCTGCCAGGGGCCATCGGGGGGGAAGGCGAAGCCCGGAGCCTTGTGGCGCTCGGCGTAGAGCTTCACCAGGTCCATAGCCACCCGAGCCACCGCCTTGCGGGCCCGTTCCTTGGCCTTGGTCCAGGTGGTGCCGCCCATGCGGTTGAGTTCGGGCGGCGCTTCGCTGCTCGCCCGGTAGCGGCCGAGGCTGCCCAGCTGGTCGGCGGCCACCCGCAGCAGGCCGTCGGCGTACTGCACCACGAGGTAATCGCGGGATTCGCCGCTGATCGCCAGTTTTTCCAGCTTCAGAAACCTGCCGATGCCGTGGTTGCGGTGCACCACGAAATCGCCCGGCACCATCTTGAGGGGATCCACCGTGCGGCTGGCGGCCCGGCGGCGGCGGCGCACATAGCCACTGGCGGCCAGGCTGTGCTGGCCAAAAAATTCCCGGTCGGTGAGCAGCACCAGCTTCCAGGCCGGCAACTGCAGCCCCTCCAACTCGGCGGTGCCCCGACTCTTGAGGGCAACGGGAGTGTTCTGCTCGATCAGCCGCTCGATCGCCGGCGTGTCCTGGGGGTTGGGCACAAAGCGGGCAATGCAGTCGTGCTCCTCCAGCAGGGCCACCGCCCGGCTGGGCTGGGCCGAAACCAGCCACACCCGGGCCTTCTCCCCCTGGTACCCCTTCACCAGTCCCGCCAGGCGTCCGAAAGCGTTGGGGTGGGCCGGCACGGCACGGCTGGCCAGATCGAAGCTGTTGGGGTGGCGGTCGCTTTCCTGGAGCTCGGCTAGATCGAAGCCGCGGAAGGCCTCCAGGGCCTCCAGGGCCTCGGCGGGGGGGCGGTGAAGGCTGGCGGGCAGAGGCGAAAAAGTCGCTGCTGGCGGCTCGCTGTTGGCGGTCGGTGCCGTTGTTCTTCCTCCGCGAGGAGAGGTTTGCTCGGTTGAGGGGCTCGATCCTTCAGAGCCAGCCAAGCCCAGCTCCTGGAGCAACTCGCCGTGGTGGATGGCCGCGTGGTCGAACCACTGCTGGCCATGGGCGAGGCAATGGCGCCGCTCCTCCAGGGCCACCAGGGTGCCGGTTGGGAGGTAATCCAGCAGGGAGGCCGGCTGGTCCCAGGCCAGGCCCAGCAGGCGCCGCATTCCTTCGGGGGTGCCCCCCTCCAGCAGCTGATCGAGGGCTTCGGGGCTGAGCAGGGCCTCCAGGCCTTCAGGCATCCGCTCCCGCAGGGCTTCGGCGATCAGGGGCGCATGGCTGGTGGGGGTGAGCCGCACTCGCTCAATAGCATCAAGGGAGCGCTGGCTGGCCGGATCAAACTCCCGCAGTTTCTCCAGCTCCTCGCCAAACAGCTCAAGCCGCACCGGCAGCTCGGCGCTGACCGGAAAGAGGTCGATGATGTCGCCGCGGCGGCTCCAGGTTCCCTCCTGCTCAACCGTGGGCACCCGCCCGTAGCCCAGCCGGGCCAGGGTGGCCCCAAGGTCTTCGAGATCCACCGTGTCGCCGCGCCGCAGGGTCAGGCAGCGGCCTGCCAACGCTTCCGGTGGCGGCAGGTGGGGCTGCAGCGCCCGCTCGGTGGCCACAATCGCCAGGCGTCGTCCACCGATGTCGGGATCCACCAGTTCGGCCAGCACCTGCAGCTGGCCCCAGGTGATCTCGCTGGTGGGATCGAAGGGTTCGTAGGGGGAGCCCTCGCTGGTGGGGTAGAGCTGGCAGCTTTGCCAGCCCATCAACTCCAGCAGGGCGGCCCAGCGGCCGGCCTCCTCCAGGGTGGGGACCACCACCAGGAGGGGTGCTTCGGCCACCCCCGCCAGGGCGCTACTGATCAGGGCCCTGGCGGCCCGGCCGGCACCGTCCAGCCGCAGCCGCTCCTGGCGCTCCGTGCGGGCCAGCACCTCCCGGGTGAGGGGCACCTGCTGCAGCTGGCGCACCAGGGGGGAGAGGGGCATGGGGGCGTGATGGCGGAGGTTGATCTTGGCAAGCCCCGGGGTCGGCGATCGTTTCGCAAGGGGGGCTCCGGGACACCATGCTGGAGGACGATCGCTGCACACCGTGGTCCGTTACCGCTGCCCCAGCTGCCGCGGCCGTGCGATCGAGCTGCCCAATGGGGTACGTTCCGCCCCGGTTTGTTCTCACTGCGGCCAGCCCCTGCAGCCCAGGGGACTGCCCCACGGCCAGGTGATGGCCCTCAGCGCTGCGGCGGTGGCCGTGTTGTTGGCGGCGATTCCAGACCTGCTGCAACAGGCCGCTTCCCTGGCGGTCCGTTCCTCCCTGGTGGCGGAGCGCCTCCAGGAGCACTTCGATCCTCCGCCGGAGCCCCGTCAGCAGCCCTTGGCCCTCCTGCAGGGGGATCTGTTGGAGCGCCTCTCGGAGGGTGATCGCCGCTGGGATCCCAGCGAGGAGTACCTACCGGATGGCGGCTCCCGCTACCTCTACCGCCGTCGCCCTGGCGAACCGGTGCCCACCCTGGCCCAGCTCCGCAACCTGATGGAGTTTCCCCCCACCTACGCGGCCGAACGGCAGGCCCTGATTCGCCTCCTGCGCACTCTGCAGGGGGCGGGGGTCCAGCTGGAGCTCACCCAACCCCACAAACCGGGGGCAGCGGCCGAATGGGATGCCTCACGCCGCACGCTGCGTATCGCCCCCAGCGTGCCGGACAAGGGAACGGTGGATTTCGCCCGGGTGCTCAACCATGAGGCCATCCATGTGGCTCAGAGCTGCCGGGGCGGCGGCCTGCGCTCTGCCCCCCGGGCCCTCGGCATCGATCACCAGCTCACCCCCGAGCAGGCCGAAGGGCTCAACGCCCCGACTTACGCGGAGGCCGATCCGCTGGAGCGGGCCCTGGAGGCCGAGGCCTACGCCAACCAGCATCGGCTTGGGGTTGGGGAGGCCCTGGTGGGCCGCTATTGCCCGCAGCGGAGTTAAGCCGTTTCGCTTAGCCGGCGCCGTTGATGTGGCGGATCAGATCGACGCATTTGCAGGAATAGCCCCACTCGTTGTCGTACCAGGCCACCAGTTTCATGAAGGTGTCGGTGAGGGCGATGCCGGCGCCGGCATCGAAGATGGAGGTGCAGGATTCGCCGAGGAAATCGGTGGATACCACCTCGTCTTCGGTGTAGCCGAGGATGCCCTTCATCGGCCCTTCGGAGGCCGCCTTCATCGCCGCCTTCACCGCCTCGTAGCTGGTGGCCCGCTCCAGGTTCACGGTGAGGTCCACCACCGATACATCGGGGGTGGGCACGCGGAACGCCATGCCGGTGAGCTTGCCGTTGAGGGCCGGGATCACCTTGCCCACCGCCTTGGCGGCGCCGGTGGAGGAGGGGATGATGTTTTGGGCGGCTCCGCGGCCGCCGCGCCAGTCCTTCACCGAGGGCCCATCCACGGTTTTCTGGGTGGCGGTGGTGGCATGCACGGTCGTCATCAGGCCGCTGGCGATGCCGAAGTTGTCGTGCAGCACCTTCGCCATCGGGGCCAGGCAGTTGGTGGTGCAGGAGGCGTTTGAAACGATCTCCTGGCCGGCGTAGCTGCTGTGGTTGACCCCCATCACAAACATCGGCGTGTGGTCCTTGGACGGAGCCGAGAGCACCACCTTGGCGGCACCGGCCTGGAGGTGCTGACGGGCGGTGTCATCGGTGAGGAAGAAGCCGGTGGATTCGAGCACCGTGTCGACGCCCACCTCACCCCATCGCAGGTCGGCGGGGTTGCGCTCAGCGGTGATGCGAATTGTTTTGCCGTTGACCACCAGGGCACCGTTGCTCACCTCCACCGTGCCGTGGAAGCGGCCGTGGGTGGAATCGTGGCGGAGCATGTAGGCGATGTAATCAACATCGATCAGGTCGTTGATCGCTACCACCTCGATCCCCTCCACCGCCACGGCGCGGCGGAAGACGAGGCGGCCGATGCGGCCAAAACCATTGATGCCAACCCGGATGGTCATGGTGATGTGCGGGAATGGGGCCAATCATTCTTCCATCGCCCCGGCATCACCTCCGCAACCTTGTTGGCCATTGGGGTCGGTTCAGACCGCTGCAGCCTGGGTTTGCGTCCCAGCCGTGGTGTCGATCAGGGCACCCTCCAGCAGCATGTTGAACTGCAGCAGCTGGCTGTCACTGAGCTGGCGCCGGCTGCTGGCCCCGAGCTCCTTTTCCAGCAACTGCCGCCCCCGCTCCCCATCCCAGCCGAGCTGCAGGAGTAGGCCATCGGATTGGGCCAAAAGGTCCCGGCGCCGCAGGGGCACCGGGACCGCCGCCGGCTCCTGGCCCGGCTGCAGTCCCTCGAGGGTGGTGAGGTAGGCCACCAGATCTGCGTAGGTGGTGAGGCGGGAGCGGCTGGGGTGGCCGAAGGCCCGCTGCAGGTACTCCGCCTCCTGGTCGCGGCTCCAGCCGATGCGCCGCAGGGCCAGATCGAGCCGCGCCAGTTCAGAGCTCCAGTCTTCCGGATCGGCTGGGGGCTCCACCATGGATTCGGGCTTGGCTGCGGGCGCCGAGGGGGCCGCAGTCTTGGGGATGGGG
>JBAXOO010000173.1:0-4506 GCA_037133235.1 Cyanobium sp. ELA507 | reverse complement strand
CTCATTGGCCCTGGGGCCCTCGATTGGCGCCCTTCTCAATGCCCTCTTCGGCAACGCCACCGAATTGATCATCGCCATCACCGCCCTGCGGGCCGGGCTGGTGGACATCGTGAAGGCCAGCATCACCGGCACGGTGATGGCCAACCTGCTGCTGGCCCTCGGCCTCTCGATGCTGGTGGGGGGTATCGGTCGTCGGGAGCAAACCTTCCAACCTGTGGTGGCGCGGGTCAATGGTTCGGCGATGACCCTGGCGGTGTTGGCGATCCTGATCCCCAGCCTCACCACCCTGGATAGCGGCACCAGCTCGGCCGGCAATCAGGCGTTTTCCGTGTTTGTGGCCTGGCTGCTGCTGCTGGTCTATGGCCTCACCCTCCTCTTCTCCCTCCGCACTCACCGCAGCCTCTACGACGTGGCAGAAGCCGACCTGGAGCTCAGCAACGATGCTGAACCCGGGCATCGGCCACCACTGCTGCCCTGGCTGCTGGTGCTGATTGGCGCCACGGCGGGTATCGCCTGGGCATCGGAATTGTTTGTCGGGGTGGTGGAAACGGTCACCGAGGGGATCGGCCTCAGTCCCCTGTTCACCGGCATCGTGCTGCTGCCGCTGCTGGGTGGGGTCGCCGAGTACGTCACGGCGGTGGGGATGGCCCGCCGCAACAAGATGGACCTGGCCGTTTCGGTGGCCCTGGGCTCCACCCTGTTGGTGGCCTTGCTGGTGGTGCCCCTGCTGGTGCTGCTAGCTCCTGGCCTAGGCCATCCCCTTGACCTCAGCTTCCAACCCTTTGAACTCATCGCCATTGCCACGGCCGTGCTGGTGAGCAACCTGGCAAGCCTTGATGGTCGATCCGACTGGCTGGAGGGGGTGCTGTTGCTGGCGGCCTACGTGATCCTGGCGGCAGGGTTCTACTTCCAGAGCGCCCCCATCGGATGAACACCCCTTCCAACCTCCCCAGCTCTGCCCGCATGGCAAAGGCGGATCCGGCCGCTGCCATCGCCACCTCCTCCAGCAGCGCAGCCATCCCGCCCTTCCGGGCGAGCAATGTGTTGACCCGGCTCAACCAATCCGCCGCCCTCAGGCTGCTCCTGGCGGCGCTGGCCACCGTGGTGGGTCTGGCCTGCCGCTGGCCTGCCTTGGCGGTGCCAGCCTCTCTGGTGCTGCTAACGCTGTGCCTGCTCCAACTCCTTCCGGACCTCTGGCAGCTCGTGGCCGACCGGATGGATGAAGCCCCCACGGTGCGGGTGCTCTCCATCCTGGGGCTGCTGCTCGCGGCGGTGTGCCTGCCGTTGGCCCTCGGCTGGTGGGACCCCTACCTCAACCTGTTTCGCACCCGCAACTGGGATGCGATCGGTGCCCTTGGTGAGGGGGTGATCGGGGCCTTCGGCCAGATCCTGGTGGCCCTTGTGGCCCTCACCATCGCCTGGCGGCAGGTGCTAATCGACCAGCGGCTCACCACCCAGCAAAACCGGATCACCCAGGCCCAGACGATCGACAGCTTCATCCATGGCATCTCCGATCTGATCAGCGACGAGGAGGGGATGCTGGAGGACTGGCCGCTGGAGCGAATGCTGGCGGAGGGGAGGCTTGCAGCCGTGTTCGGCAGCATTGATAAGGATGGCCGGGCCCGCATCCTGCGCTTCCTCTCCCACGCCCGGCTGCTCACCCCGCTGCGGCGCGACAACCGGCTGGGCCGGGCGATCCTCGATGGCAATGGCAACTATGAGGAAGATCGCCTCGCCGGCGTGCCGGTGATCCAGCTGCATCTGATCCTCAAGGGGCTCGATCTCTCCGACACCGACCTGCGGGGCGTCGATTTCAACGGTGCGGACCTCCGCGGCGCCAACCTGAGCCGCTGCGACCTCAGTGGCGCCAACCTGGCTGCAGCCAACCTGGCCGGCGCCAACCTCGAGCAGGCGCGCCTGGAGGCCACCCGCCTGTTCTACGGGCGGCCCCAGACCGCCACCCCCTTCACCCCGGAAGGCAGCATTGATCCCGTGAGCGGCGGCGGCACCGGCGCCGTGGTGGAAAACGCCAACCTCAGTGGCGTGCTGCGGTTGGATGCCCAAAACCACCACTACCTAGCCGCCTGGAGCGGCGCCCGCTCCCGCGGCTCCATCCCCGGAGGCTGCAAGGGGATCGCCAACCAGCTTGAGCCGGCCCGTCCCCCCCGTCGCCTGGGCCAGCCCACCTCCAACGATCCATGAGACGATGGGTCAGTCATCGGGATCGATCCCGAAGGCCCCCTGGAGGGGTGGTCGAGTGGTTGATGGCTCCGGTCTTGAAAACCGGCGAGGTGAAAGCCTCCGCGGGTTCGAATCCCGCCCCCTCCGTTGAAAAGAAAGTCCAAAAAAGCCGAAAATAGTAAAGACAGTCAAGGCAACGATACGCAGCTAAAGGTAAACCCCCAGTTCAGCGTTTCCAAGGTTTCCGACCAATAGAAGATCGTCTCAAGCGACCTGCCTCCCTCCCAAGGGGACGC
Organism: Cyanobium sp. ELA507; assembly: GCA_037133235.1. Lineage (GTDB taxonomy): Bacteria > Cyanobacteriota > Cyanobacteriia > PCC-6307 > Cyanobiaceae > Cyanobium. The sequence goes on along the minus strand of JBAXOO010000173.1, from coordinate 2,029 downwards.
GACTTCCTCAGCACTGCTGCTGGATTGACGCCATATCCTCCTCCCGAACATCAACTTTAAAGCCGCAAGTGTATCGACGAACGCAATCAATCGCGATATTGATCACAGTGTCATCAAAGTCCGAGATTGGATATTTATCCATGCAGCAGATTAGTTTTGCCTCCTCACGAATGGCCTTGGGGTGCAGTCAAACCTCTGTCGAGGGCGTTCATGGCCGGTTGTTGTCTGGACGCAACGGCACCACGATCCGATTGCCGTTTGCTTTGTTGGTGAACACGGCATTGCCCTGGACCAAGATCTGTCGCTCCCAGACTCCACCGAGCGAATCACGGAGGGTGGAGAACGGGAAACCCTCCCGCACCATTCGCTAGGTCATGGCCTTGCCGTCCTGCCAGACGATGCGCACTGTGCCATCAGGGGAGTGGGTGTCGCGGCAACCGATGGACTGGTCGTTGAACGCGCAGGCCTTCCAGCCTTCGGCTCGGTCGATCGCTACCGGAACCCCAGGTCAGCCAGCCGAGCGAGAGGCCGACTCCGCCTAGGACGATCCTCCGCATCGGGAGTGGGCACGGTTTCTCACGCCCCCCAAGCCGATCACGCCTCAGCACCACCCTCAGCCTGAGCCAGCAACGTGGCCACCATCAACCGCAGGGTGCGGCGGTCCCCCCCGGCCGCCCGCCAGCCTTCGATCCAGCGGATCAGGGGCGGCAGGGCGGCAGCGCTGCCCTCGCCGCCCACTGGGTCCGGAGCGATGCCTAGCCGGGCGAGATAAGCAAGTGCATCATCCAGACAGGATTCGCCCTCGCCGAACCCATCCAGCCGCGGATCCAGGGCGGCCAGGAGGATTTCCAACTCCGCTACAGGCAGGCTGGGCAGGGGATCGTCGGAGACCATCGGCATACCAGAGCGTGCTCCAGCATGGCGCCCCTTCCCTCCCTGGGGCAGAGGGCCCAAGGGATTCCTCCCCCTAGGCTGATTGCAGCGATGCGCTCCGGCGTGCTCAAACTCACCCTGCAGTTGCTCGTGTGCCTCACCATCACCCTGCGCTGCATGGCCCTGTTCGGCCAACTCCGCCGCGCCTGGATCGCCGATCGCCTGGCGGGTGAGTTCCAACGCGAACTGCGGCGGCGGGGGCTGCTGGTCGCAACCCCCGCTCATCCAGCCGAATGAAGCCCCGGATCTGAAATCACCGCCGATCGCCAAGCCTCAGCGGCGCCGCGAAGGGGCAGAGGCCAGGTGGTGCACCGCATGGATCACCACACCCCAGAGCTCCGCATCACCGGCGGCAAGCGGAATCGCAGGGGTATCGCCATCGCTGGCCACCAACTGCCAGGCGGGCGAAGCGCCAGATGGGCCGCAACGCTGCAGCCGCCGAACGATGAACGCGCCGGCATGGGTGGCCACCACCACCAGGCCGCTCCGCGCCTCCAGGCTGCGGTCGATCACCAGAAGATCACCGTGGACGATGCCATCGCCTGCCATCGCATCGCCGCACACCCGCATAAAAAAGGTCGAGAGGGGGCGGGGGATCAGCTCAAGGTTGAGATCAATGCGCGCTTCCACGTAGTCGTCCGCCGGACTGGGGAACCCCGCCGGGACGGTGTCAAGCGCCAGGGGACAGGAGAAGGCGGCCAACGGATCCCCATCCAGACGGAAGGGGACCCCCAGGGGCAGGGGCTCAAAGGACGTGCCAATGCGCTGGCGGAAGGGCGGCACATCACGGCATGGCTCCACCGGCACCCCGAACCACCAGAAGCTTGATAGTACATCTGTATTGATGCCCTGCCCCCCCCCCTGCCACTCGCCGTGGCAGGCGCACCGTGGCCCACGAACCACTCGGGCAGCCCCAAGACCAGCAGGGGCGCTGGATCTTGGATCGCTAACAGCAGCCCCTAGGGGCCAACGCCGAGGCGCCGCTGCAGAGGATCGCGGCAAACTGGTCGCAGCCAGCCCACAGCCGGGGAGCCTGAAGCCTGGCGTCGTGCACCGTGGCCCCGGGGTTTGAATTGGATCGAAGGGAGAGCGGCAC
>JBAXOO010000172.1:0-4522 GCA_037133235.1 Cyanobium sp. ELA507 | reverse complement strand
GGCCATCGCCGCCGATGGCGAGCAGAAGCGCAACATCACCCTCGAGTTCCGGCGCTCCACGCCGGTAGACAACAGCAATCCGGCCAGTCAGGCCGTCGCCGAATGGTTCTGAGAGAAACAGCTTGAATCCCGCCCCGATCCCGCCGATGCCGGCCAAAACCGACACTTCCACCGCCCTCCGCGTCCTTGTGGCCGCCACACCCGTGGCCGGTGCGCTGCTGTTTCCGCTGCTGGTGGCCTTGCTGATGGCCAAGGTTGGCATCGGCGCCGGCGTGCTGGCGGCCGTGCTGATCGGTGTCATTTGGTTTGCCGCCATGCTGCGCACCTCCGAGATGCCCGGCCACTCCTGAGGGCCGTCCGCGCCGGGGAACCCTCCTTGCAGCAGGGCCGTGACCGGACAGCCTCGGGCGGCCCATCGATCGATGGCGCCTACCCCAAGACACCGACTAGACAACCCTGGCCCCTGGCGATCGGTTGGACCGCCTTGCCTGGCCGCGCTGGGCCTCGCCTTCGTGTTGGGCGGATGCGGTGCGGGCCTGGCCCGCATCGAGGGCGCTCCGCCCGCCGATCTGCCGCTGCCACCAGGCATCCAGGTGGCCTTCAACCAGGGCAGTCAGCACCAATACCGCAGCCCGATCAGCCATCGCTGGCGCCGGGGCGATGACCTCGAAGCGATGGTCCTGGAGGCGATCCAAGGGGCGCGGCAGGAAATCCTGGTGGCCGTGCAGGAGCTCTCTTTGCCAAGGGTGGCCACAGCCTTGGTGGAGGCCCAGCGCCGGGGCCTGCGGGTGCGGGTGGTGCTGGAAAACACCTACAGCACCCCCTGGAGCACGCTGCACCCCGTCGAAATAGCAGCCCTACCGCCCCACCAGCGGAACCGCATCAACCAGCTGGCGGCCCTGGGCCAGGGGGATGCGGTGGCCCTGCTGCTCCAGGGCCGGGTGCCCCTGATCGATGACACCGCCGACGGCAGCCGTGGCAGCGGGCTGATGCACCACAAGTTTCTGGTGGTCGACCGCCGGGTGGTGGTGACCGGCTCGGCCAACTTCAGCCCGTCCTGCATCCATGGCGATCCCGATGACCCCAGCAGCCGGGGCAACGTGAACCACCTGCTCCGGCTGGAGAGCCCAGAGCTGGCGGAGCTTTTCGCGGCCGAATTTGGCCGGCTCTGGGGCGATGGGCCCGGCGGGCTGCCCGACAGCCGCTTCGGGTTAGCCAAGCAAGAAGGCCCACCCCAGCAGGTGCGGATTGGCAATACCCGGGTGGAGGTGTTGTTTGCCCCGCACAGCCGCACCAACCCCGCCCAGGGGCTCACCTGGCTGGAGACCCAGTTGATCGGGGTCCGGCACCGGCTTGACCTGGCCCTGTTTGTGTTTTCGGCCCAGAATCTCGCCGATGCCCTGGCCACCTTGCATCAGCGGGGGGTGGCGATCCGCCTGTTGGCCGATCCCGGCTTCGCCGGCCGACCGTTCAGCGAAGTGCTTGATCTGCTGGCGGTGAGCCAACCCGACCACCGCTGCCGCCTGGAAGCCGGCAATGCCCCCTGGCAGCAGGCGCTGGAGGGGGTGGCCACACCCCGCTTGGCCGGTGGCGACAAGCTGCACCACAAGTTCGCCGTGCTGGATGACCGCGCCGTGATCACGGGTTCCTTCAACTGGAGCCCCAGTGCCGCCTTTCAGAACGATGAAACCCTGCTGCGAATTGACTCGCCGCTGCTGGCGGCCCACTTCAGCGCCGAAACCGACCGGCTCTGGCACAGCGCCGATCTGGGCATCACCCCAAGGCTGGAGCGCCGCCTGAGTCGGCAGCGCCGACTTTGCGGCCAGGGACAGCCCATGCTGTCAGGACGGCCAGCGGCGACTACCATCCGGTTTCGACCCGTAACCCGATCAAAGCCCAATGGATCCGGTTCCCTCCTCCCGCATCCATTCCCCCCGGCTTGATGCGATCGATCTGATGTTGCGGGATCTGAACACGCGGCACGACGAAATCCGCCATCGGGCCGCCTTCCGGGGCTGCACCACCGAGCTGCTCACCCTCCAACAGGAACTGGTGGATTACCTGCTCACCAAAAAGCATGCCCTGCTCGGGGTGCCTTCAGCGACCAGCGGGTCGCAGGCTCCTCTCAATCCCCTCCGCTGAGCCCTTCCACTGGTCGGGTGGTGGTGGTGGGCGCAGGGCCGGCCGGCGCGGTCCTGGCCCTCCAATTGGCGCGGGCCGGAGTGGCCGTTGAGCTGATCGAGGCCCGCCAACACCACCAAAACCTGCTGCGGGGCGATGGACTCATGCCCAGCGGCTTGGAGGTCCTCGACCGTCTGGCCCTGGGCTCCGCGCTGGAGGCTCTGCCGCAGCGGAGCCTGCGGAGCTGGGATTTCTGGGTGGAGCAGCGCTCCCTCTTCGCCGTCGCCGAACCCATGGGCGGGCGCCGCCCGTGCACCTTGATCAACACGGGCTCCCTGCTCGAAACCCTGCTGCAGGAAGCCCGGCGCCACCCCAGCCTCACCTGGCGAGCGGGGCGATCGGCGGAGAAGCTCCGCTTCGCCGCCACCGCACCCGATCAGGGGGCCCCTTGTGCCGCTGGCGAGCCGGGCCGGGTGGTGGGCGTGGTGCTCGACGACGGCACAACCCTGGAGGCTGACCTTGTGGTGGCCTGTGATGGGAGGGGCTCCCTGCTGCGCCGTCGGGCCGGCCTGGGGCTCCAGCCCAACGGCAGCGCGGTGGAGGTGCTGTGGTTTGAGCTGCCGCGGCAGGCCAGCGCCGATCTGGAGCGGTGGGTCAACGGCCGCTTCCTCACCCTGCTGGGGGAGGAGGGCAGCTTGGCCCTGTTCACCACGGCGGCCGACGGACTGCGGGTGGGCTGGTTGCAGCACGGCGGGGCGGCCGCCAGGCCCGAGGCCCCCTGGCCGGAGCGCTGGGCCCGGATCAGCCCCCCGGATCTGGCCGCCCTGTGGAGGGCCCTTCCCGCCGAATCGATCGATCCCCCGCTGCGCCTGTTGATCCGGCCCGCCCTGGCGGAGCGATGGCACCGCCCCGGGCTGCTGCTGCTGGGGGATGCCGCCCATCCGATGAGTCCCCTGCGGGCCCAAGGTCTCAACATGGCCCTGCGGGATGCGTTGGTGGCGGCGGAGCAGCTGGTGCCCGTGCTCCAGGAGAGGCAGAGCCTCAACGAGGGCCGGCCCGAGCACCTGGCGCGCCTCGATCGGGCCCTTGCCAATGTGGAGCGGCTGCGGCGGCCGGAGATCCTGCGGATCCAGGCCCTGCAGCAAGAGGAACTGAACCGCGCCCGGCTGCTGCTGGGCCAACCCTGGCTGCGCCGGCTGCTGGCCGCCACGGCCCGGTGGAGCGGCCCGCTGCTGGCACGGCGGTGGCAGGCCGGTCAACCGACCCTGCGGGACGGCCTACCCCTGCCGCGAGGGGGCAGCATGGGAACCATTCCCCAGCCCCCTTGACCATGGCTCCGTTCCGGACCAGTGCCTTGCCCCTCCTGGCCATGGGGTTGCCTGCCGGCCTGGCCCTGCTGCTGGCGGCTCCGGCCCGCTCGGAAGAAATCGCCTACCCACCAGCTTCCACGTTCCGCCAGATCCAGCTCGACACCCTCAGTTGCGGCCGGGAGAACACCCCCAGCAGCTGCACGAAGGCCCGCAAACAGGCCGATCCCCTGCTCGACCATCCCCGTCTCTCCACCAGCTGCAAGGACGCCCTCTGGTCGGTGCGGCAAAAGGCCGTGGTGGCTCCCACCAACAGCCTCGAACGTCGGGATCCGATCGACAAGGCCAGCCAGGATGTGGCCTCCTACTGCCGCCAGCCCTACGTGCCCCAGGCCACCAAACCCACCGAAATCCCCGGTGGCAAACCCTTCGGTTTCAAAAGCGTCAGTCCCTGAGCGCGCCAGCTCAGGGCCCCGGGCTTGAGAGGGCGAGGATCTCGCGGGCGGTGTCGCGCATGAAGCCCAGGCTCATGGGGGTCACCACCACGGCCCGGTCGGCCATGGCACAGAGGGGTCCGTGGTTCGCGGCGACGCTGCAGCTGTCGGAAAGGTTGAGGAGAGCCCGGGTGATCTTGCCGCGCAGGCAGGTTTCCGCTCCGGCTCCCGCCAGCACCGCCTCAGCGGCTCGGCGCCCTCGCAACACCGCCTCCGGATAGGGGAGGGGAGGGGCCGCACAGGCCGACCCGGGCATCGCCAGCAAAGGGGTGGCCAGGCCCAGCAGGACGGCCAAGCTGGTTGGCAAGGAAGGAAGCAGCGCTAAGGGAAGAGCCAGGCAGCGGTGGCCCAGCGGCTGGGGTAGGCGCCGCCGGGCGGCGGGAGCCGGCGGGCGGGCGGAGGGGTAGGGGCTCATCGGCTGGCCAAGGTCAAGGGGAACCAGGGCAAGGCCCCATTCCCCAACGCTATTCCTGGTCGCCGAGGGCGGCAGGCCGGCAGGGTACGGGCGGCTAACTTGGTGCCCCCAACCCTTCCCCGGGCCGCCGATGTCGAACTCCGAATCTGCCGCGGTGCGGTCCGTTTCCCTGGCCCAGCCCTTCA
>JBAXOO010000171.1:0-4557 GCA_037133235.1 Cyanobium sp. ELA507 | reverse complement strand
TACTCCCACACCTGGCGGGCCAAGGCAGGACCCACCCCAGGGGCGGCCGCGATCTGTTCGGGACTGGCCAGCTGAATGGCATCGATCGAACGGAAATGGGCCAGCAACTCCTTCACCCGTTTGGGGCCGAGCCCAGGAATCTCGCTGAGCCGCGAGCGTTTCATCCGCTCGCCCCGTTGCTGGCGGTGAAAACTCACGGCAAAGCGGTGGGCCTCATCGCGCAGCCGCCGCAGCAGTTGCACCCCCAGTTGTTCGGCGTCGCTTTCGAGGGGCTGCTTCGCCCCCGGCAGAAACACCTCCTCCCGCTGCTTGGCGAGGGAACAGACCACCAGGTCCTCATGGAGATTGAGCTCCCGTAGGGCCTCCATCACGGCGGAGAGTTGGCCCTTACCTCCGTCGATCATCACCACATCGGGCCAGTCGTTGAGACCACCGGTGTGGAGGGCCGTATCGGCAGCCCTTCTCAGTTGGGCCAGGTCGCCCCCCTCCGCCTTGGCTTGGGCCCAGCGGCGGAAGCGGCGCCGCATGATCTCCGCCATGGCCATGAAGTCGTCGGAGTGGCCGGATCGGATCGAACTGCTCTGGATCCGGTATTTGCGGTAGTGCTGCTTGGCCGGTAGCCCATCGATGAAGACCACCTGGGAGGCCACCGCATCACTGCCCTGGATGTGGCTGATGTCGAACCCCTCGATCCGCCGCGGTGGGGTGGCCAACTCCAGCAGTTGGGCCAGATCCTCGGTGGCCAATTGCTGCTGCTCTGCCCCCCGCTGGGCCCGTTGCAGTTCGAAGCCCGCGTTGCGCACTACCAGCTCGATCAATTCAGCCTTCTGCTGCCGCTGGGGGACCACCAGCGCCACCCGGCGACCGCGTCGCTCCTCCAACCAGCTGCCGATCAGCTCCTGCTGGGGCAGGGTCTGCTGGATCAGCAGCTCAGGTGGAATCTCGACCGGCTCCACCTGGCTGTAGTGCTCCTCAATGACCCGCTGCAAGATGCGGCCCGGATCGGCAGGGCTGCCATCGGCGGCTACCGCATCGGCGGTATAGCCCAGCCTTCCCACCAATTTGCCGGCCCGCATCTGAAACAGTTGCACCGCTGCCAGACGCCCATCGGCCGCCAAGGCGATCACATCGCGGCTCACGGAGCTATCGCCGAGGCTCATCTTCTGATCGGCGGTGAGGGCGTCGAGGCCCTGCAGCTGGTCCCGCACCCTGGCAGCCGCTTCGTAGTCCAACCGTTCGGCGTAACGCTGCATCTGGGCCCTGAGCAGCTCCAACAATTCATCGTTGCGACCCTGGAAGACCATGGCCACCTTGCGCAGACCCTGGTGGTAAACCTCCGAGCTGATCTTCTCCTGGCAGACGCCGGGACAACGGCCAATGTCGTAATTCAGGCAGGTGCGATCGCGGTAGAGGGGCACGGGTCGCTGCCGGAGTGGAAACACCCGCTTGACGAGGGAAACGGTGCGCCGCAGCAGACCCACATCCACATAAGGGCCATAAAAACGGTCCAGGGGTGAGTGGCCGCGGCGGCGGCGGGTGATGAAGATGCGGGGATAGGCTTCGCTCCAGGTGATACAGAGATAGGGGTATTTCTTATCGTCCTTCAGCAGCACATTGAAATGGGGCTGGTGATGCTTAATCAGGTTGGATTCGAGCGCCAGCGCCTCGGCTTCGCTGTCGGTCACGATGAATTCGATTTCGCACACCTGCCGCACCATCAAGGCGATGCGAGGGCTGTGGCCATGGCCTGAGCCACTTTGGAAGTAGCTACGCACCCGGTTGCGCAGTTGCTTGGCCTTGCCGATGTAAAGGATGCGATCCTCTGCGTCACGCATCAGATAGCAGCCGGGCTCAGCCGGCAGTTCCTTCAGCCGGGCCTTCAGTCGCAGCGGTTGCTGCAACAAAACAAGAGCCCCAGCGGCCGCTGGGGTCTCGGCGGTGGCGGCGATGGCCGTCGGTTGAGGTTCAGACAACGCAGCCTCAGCCAACTCAGCCGCCGTATTGCCAACCGGTGCCAGCCAGCTCCAAGGCGTCGCCTTCCTGCAGCAGGGTGGCCGTCTTCACCTCGCCCACAAACACGGTGTGGTCGCCATGGTCGACCGTGCCGACCAGCTCACACTCCACACCCCCCAAACCGTCGTCCAGGATCGGCAGACCCAGGGGGCCGAGGTGGAAGGGTGCCGCATCGAAGCGGCCACCCACCGCCTCCTGGGGCTTGAAGAAGACCGCCGCCAGATCCTTCTGGTCGGCCCGGAGCACGTTGAGCGAGAAGCGGCCGCTACGGCGGATGATGCCGTTGCTGGTGGAATCGGCCCGCACTGCCATCACCACCAAGGGTGGTTCAAAGGAACCCTGGGTGACCCAGCTGGCGGTGAAGCCGTTGACCACCTCCCCTTCCGCCACGCCGCAGATGAACAGTCCGTGGGGGATTTTGCGCAGCAGGGCCTTTTTGGCCGCGGCATCAAGGGTCACGTCGGTCATGGCGATCGGGAGGGGCTTGGAGCGACTCTAGGAAGCAGTGCCCCCCTCGCTGGACCATGCGTGCCCTGTACCCCGGCAGCTTTGACCCCCTCACCCTCGGCCACCTCGACCTGATCGAACGGGCGGTGCGCCTCTTCGATGGCCTGGTGGTGGCGGTGCTGCAGAACCCCAGCAAGCAGGCCAGCTTTCCCCTCGAGCAGCGGCTTGGCCAGATCCGCTCCGCCACTGCCCACCTGCCCGGCGTGGAGGTGGCCAGCTTCGATGGCCTCACCGTGGATTTCGCCAGCCAATGCCGCGCCGACGTGATTCTTCGCGGCCTGCGCGCCCTCAGTGACTTCGAATTCGAACTCCAGATCGCCCACACCAACCACAGCCTGGCGCCGAACCTGGAAACCCTCTTCCTCGCCACCGCCACCCACCACAGCTTTCTGAGCAGCTCGGTGGTGAAGGAGGTGGCCCGCTTCGGCGGCGATGTGAGCCACATGGTGCCGCCAGGAGTGGCGCAGGACCTCGGGAGGCTCTTTAATCGGCCATACCCTCTCGGATGACATGAGCGAGGCGCGCATCACCGTTCTGGACCAGCTCGACCAGCTGGAGGACATCGTTTTGGAAGGCAGTCGCATCCCCTTCAGCGGGGGGCGTCTGGTCAATGAGCAGGAGGCCATCGAGATGATGGACACACTGCGGGCCGCCCTCCCCAGCCAGATCGCCCACGCCGAGGACCTCCTGCGCCAACGGGAGAGCTTCATCGAGAAGGCTCGCCAGCAGGCCGATGAACTCCTCTCCCAGGCCCGGCGGGAGCGGGAAAACCTGATTGCCTCCGCCTCGATCCGCCAGGAAGCGGAACGCCAGGGCGCCGAGCTCCGTGAACAGGCCCGTCAGCAGGGTGAGCAGCTCATCCTCAGTGCCCGCCAGCAGGCGGCCCAGGCCGAACAGGAACTCCAAGCCCGCATGGCCCAGCTGGAGCAGCAGTTCGCCACCCGGCGCCAGCAACTGGAGCAGGAGGCCCAGGCCCGGCGCCAGCACCTGGAGCACGAGGCCGCCGAACGCAACCACCAGCTGCTCGAGCAGCACGAGCGGAGTCGCCAACAAGCTCTGCAGGAGCTCGAGGCGATTCGCCAGGAAGGCGCCCGGATCCAGCGTGATAGCCAGGCCGAGGCGGAGCGCCTCCACGGGGATGCCCTCCAATTCCGCCAGCAAACCCAGCAGCAGTGTGAGGGCCTGATCACCCGAACCCGCCAGGAGGCGGCCCAGGTGCAGGAGGGAGCCAACCACTACGCCGAGCAGGTGCTTGGTGAGCTGGAAGGGAGGCTCAAGGAACTCAGCCAGGTGGTGCTGGGCGGCCGCCGCGAACTGGTGCGGCTGCAGGGCATCGATGCAACGGCACCGGCTCGCCCCCCCGAGGTGACCACCCTCGCCGAGGCCCAGCAACCGATGAACCGGGCCCGCCGGGCCGCCAACCGGGTGCGTCGGGCCGCTAGCCGAGGGCTTGCTAGCTAAGCCGATTCACCAGGCGTCAGGCTCACCAACAACCAAATTTGGGCTGGATAATCTCCAGCCCTTTTTTTGCCTGGATCGGCAAAGGTCGTCTTGACGATTCCCCTCAGGATCAGGGGGTGCTCAGGTAGGCCGCCTGGGTGGCTCCACCGCAAAGACCAACGTTTTGAACCTGGGCCATCACCATGCCGATCGTGCGATTCGGGGTGCTTGCCCCATTCGAGATGGCACTCACGAAGCGGGGACCATCGGCCGTTTCCAGCACCCCGCTGATGGCCCGGACACCTGTGAGGGTCCCGGTTTTGGCGTGGAGCATGCCATCGAGGGATGTGCCGTTGAACAGGTGGCGTAGGGTGCCCCGTTGGCCGGCGATGGCCATCGACCCCACGTAATGGCGCGCATAGGGGTGTTGGTCCATGCGCAGCAGCAGGGCGGCCAGGAAGCGGCTGGTGACCCGGTCACCGCGGTCGAGCCCGCTGCCATCGCGAACCCTGACACCCTGCAGGGGCAGGCCCTGCTGCTGCAGCCATGCGGTGACGCGGTTGGTGGCCTCATCCAGGTCCCAGGTGCCGGCGGCGG
>JBAXOO010000170.1:0-4562 GCA_037133235.1 Cyanobium sp. ELA507 | reverse complement strand
CCAGGGCGCCGCAGCAGCTTCCAGTGGCGGCATTCCTACCGCCGCTCCCTGCTGCTGGGCTCCACCCCGCCCCACCAAGCCACCCTGATCGGACCCGGTGCCCGTCGCAGGCTGCAGGGATACCGGGAAAGTTTCCGCTTGGCAGCCGACCTCGACTACTTCCTGCGGCTGGCCCAATGGGCCGACCTCCGGGTGGTCTGCAGCGATCTTGAGCTGGTCCACATGGGGGATGGGGGGATCAGCGGCCAGCAGACCCGCCGCCGGCTCGCTGAGGTGCTGCGGGCCTACCAAGCGGCCTTCAAAGTCCTCTGGTGGATTCCCTTCCTGCTGCGCTACGGCCAGCGCCTGCTGAGTCGATTTGAAGCCAAGGGGGAGAAGCGATGACCCTCAAAAGGAGTGAAGCGCCGTTGATCAAGCTGTTCGGAGCCAGCACCCCCAGCGGTGCCGCCTTCCTGGAGGCAGCCATCGGCAGGGACGTGACGGTTGTGGGGCGGCAATGCCCCCTGGGATGGCCCCAGGAACAGTTCCTGCCCTTGGACCTCACCGACACGGCGGCCCCAACCCCAACTCTGGATGGGGTGCTGGTGAGCTTCGCGCCCCTATGGCACCTAGCGCCCTTTGTGGCCAACCTGTTGCGGGATCATCAGGTTGGCGGCCCCCAGAAACGCCATGGCCAGAAACACCATGGTCTGACGGGTGTGGTGGCCTGCTCCTCCTCCTCGGTGGTGACCAAGCGTTTTGCTGCCAACAACTTCGACCGCGCCCTGGTGCGGAGGCTGGAACAGGCGGAGGATGCCTTGGAGCAGGCCTGCCAAAAAGCGGCAATCCCCTGTCGCATCCTGCGGCCCACCCTGATCTACGGGCAGGCGGGCGGCTATGGCGACCGCAACCTCAGCGTTCTGATCAACGCGATGGGCCGGCTACCACTTCTGCCGATCCCCTCCCACACCGGCCTCCGCCAGCCGATCCACGCCAAGCAGTTGGCCGGGGTGGCCCTGCTCCTGGCGGATCACCCCGAAGCGGCCCCCAGCCGGCTCAACCTCGGCGGTGACGAATCTCTCTCCTATGGCACCATGCTGCGCCGGCTCCAGGCTGCCGCCCAGGCGCAGAACCCCCGGGATCCAGCCAGCCGGTGCCACCTGCTGCCCCTGCCGATGCGGCTTTTCCATCTCCTCGCGGCGCCCCTGCTGCCCCTGGCGCCCAAACACTTCGAGGCGGTGCTACGCATCGAGGCCGACCTGGCCGGCTTCACGCCAGCCCACAGCCTGCTGGGTACGGAGCCCCAGCCTTTTCCGATGCCACCGCTGGCCCGGCGGTGACGACCCATGCGGCGCCCGATTCTCCTTTGTTTTCTGCTGGGCCTGCCCCCTGCCCTTGGATGGTTGGCCTGGCCCTGGTTGGCTCCTCCCAAGCCCGGGGAACAGGAGGTTGTCACCGTGTTTGTGGAGGATCCGTGGCGGAGCAACACCGCCCTGAAAATCTGGCAGGCAAAGCCTGGCTCCCTGCTGATCTTCCAGGGGCGCGACAGCTCTCAGGTGGTGAACGATTACCACCTCTCCCACCGCCACCTGCTGCCCCCCGATTCCGCCCGCCTGCTGCGTCTCACGCCGGGCTGCGACACGGTGGAGCAACTCACGGCCCTGACGACGTGGCTGGAGCGCTTTCCGGAAGGGGGACGGGTCACCCTGGTGACGAGCCAAGCCCATCTACCCAGAAGCCTTGCCATCGCACGGATCACCCTGGCCAGCCGGGGTTGGCGCGTGGATGGACAGATCGCCCCCACGGGGGACAACCGGCCCGAGGCCCCCTGGCGCACCCTGCGCGACCAGGTGCGAAGCCAGCTCTGGCGGGCTACGGGCTGGTCCGGTCGGCCCGTGCCGGCGACCTGCCCGTGAAGCTTCAGCCAAGGCCGATGCCAGCCTCCACCCCTCGCCTGCGATGCCCCTGTTGACCCCACCGGCCGCCGCGGCCCTCTCCCTGCCACCCCTAGCCGTGGCTGCCCTGGCTGGCCTGCTGAGCTGGCTGCTGCTGAAGGCCCTGCTGCCGGTCCTGCGGCGCCGCCTGCTCGACCAACCCAATGCCCGCAGTTCCCACCGGGTGGCCACACCCCGAGGAGGAGGGGTGAGCTTCGTGGTGGTGGGAAGCCTGCTGAGCCTCGCTCTCGGCCAGGGCATGGCGGCCTGGATTCCCCTCCTCTGCCTGCCCCTCGCCGTGGTGGGCATGCTCGACGATCGCTTTGATCTGCCGGCGGGGCTGCGCTATGCCGCCCAGGTGGCAACCGCGGCACTACTCGTGGCCCTGGCCCCACTGCCCCTGCCCCTTTGGTTGGTGCCCGTGGTACTGATCGCGGTAACCGCCGTGATCAACTTCATGAACTTCATGGATGGACTCGATGGACTCGTGGCCCTCAGCGCCATGGTGCTGATGGCCACTGCGGGGCAATGGCCGGTTGCCGGCGCCCTGGCAGGTTTCCTGATCTGGAACTGGAGCCCGGCCCGCGTGTTCATGGGGGATGTGGGCAGCACCTGGCTCGGCGCGGTCTTTGCGGGCTTGGTGCTGCAGCAGCCCAGCCCTTGGGGCTCCATCTCCCTGTTGCTGGTGGCCTTTCCCCTGCTCGGCGACGCCTTCTTCTGTGTGCTGCGCCGGCTTAGGGCTGGCCAACCGGTGTTCCAGGCCCATCGGCTGCACCTCTTCCAGCGACTGCAAAGGGCCGGCTGGCCCCATTGGCGGGTGGCGGCCCTCTATGGAGGCTGCACGGCCCTCCTGGCCCTGGCCTGGCTGGGTGAGCAGCCCTGGATTCTGCTCCTGCTGCTGGGGGGTGCACTCTTTCTGGGGGTGCTGCTTGACCTTCATCAGGCCCTACCGTTTGGTGATGAAGAGAGATCGGGTTAACCTGGAAGGGAATTAAGGATCAGAAATCAAAGCGATTCCAAGCTAGCCAAAGCGCCGATGCTCACGAGGTCATAGGGCTTGACTAAGGTTCCATCGGATTACGCCGGTATGCCTCGGTTTCGCTGTGGCCCAACCGATCCCCTGACCAAGGTCGATGCAAACCGTCAAAACAGACTCACGGCAAAAATTTACACAATCCAAACCCCATAACCAGCTTCTTTCACCATGCGTCCATAACGAAAGACAAAATCTCAACACTAGACGAGCCAATAACAACCATTGACAATCATATTGATGGCGATTTCAGCCCTGCAGAGACTGCTCTAATCCCACCCGGATTGCCGCCCCCACTGATCCGGCCCCAACGACCAACCCCAACCCTGCCCTCGACTCCGGCCAGCCCTTGACCCGACGATCGCCAGAAGTGAACCTGCCATCGAGTTCGGTGGTCACGCGAAGGTTTGCCCTTGTGGCCTTCGACGGACTGCTGATCCTGGTGGCCTTCTATGGGGCCTACGCACTGCGACTGCCGGAAAGGGAATCCCTCGCGGTGGCCATGGCCTCCGTGCAAAAGCTGCCTGCCCTTGCCGTGATCAGCGGGTTGCCCGTTCTGCTGCTCTCGGGCTGGTACCGGGGGCTCACCCGCTATGCAGGCAGCCATTCTCTCTACGGACTCCTGCCCAGGACCCTGTTGATGGTGCTGGTGCTGCTGCTGGTCAGCACCCTGGTGGGCGGCCCCCAACCACCTCGATCCTTCTGGATCCTCTACTGGCTTCTCTTCTCAGGGGGAGCCATCGCCAGTCGGATCATGCTGCGGGATGTGCTGATCACCCATCTCGACCGCCGCCGCCAGGCCCCGCTGAAGCCTGAAGACCGCAACACCACGCTGATCTACGGCGCCGGCGATTCCGGCATGACCCTGCTGCAGGGCCTCCGCAACGACCGGCGATTCCGGATCGTGGGTTTCATCGATGACGACGCCCAGCTCCATGGGCGCACCCTGCAGAACCTCCGCATCGATAGCCCGACCCAGCTGCCCCGGCTGGTTGAACATCACGGCGTGGGCAAGGTGCTGCTGGCCCTTCCCTCCCTCTCGCGGCAACGGAAAAGGCTGCTGGTGGATCAGCTCACCAGACTCGGCCTGGAGGTGCTATCCATCCCCTCCTTAGCCCAGCTGGCCAATGGGCATCGGATCGTCAGCGACATCCAGCCCGTCTCGATCGAAGACCTGCTTGGGCGGGAGCCCAGCCGTCCGGATCCCCAACTGTTGGGGAGCAGCGTTCGCAGCAAGGCGGTGCTCATCACCGGAGCGGGTGGTTCGATCGGCAGTGAGCTCTGTCGGCAGGTGCTAGGCCTGGGCGCGAGCAAGTTGTTGCTACTCGATAGCAGCGAATACGCCCTCTACAGCATTGAGAAAGAGTTGCGGGGTCTCCAGAGCGGCGTTGAGCTGGTGGCGGTGCTAGGCGATTCGGGGGACGCCAACCGCATGGTCAAGCTCTGCCGGACCCATGGCATCCAGACCATTTTCCACGCGGCCGCCTACAAGCACGTTCCCCTGGTGGAATCCAACCTCTGTGCCGGGGTTGCCAACAACCTTCGCGCCACCCAAGCCGTGATCGCTGCCGCCCTTGCTACCCCAGTGGAACGGCTCACCTTGATCTCCACCGACA
>JBAXOO010000169.1:0-4587 GCA_037133235.1 Cyanobium sp. ELA507 | reverse complement strand
GCTACTACGACACCGACGCCTATGACGGCAACGGCACCGCCCACTGAGCATCGTCCTCGGAGCAACCCCGACTGATCACGGCCCCCTGAGCCACCGTCCACGGAGTCAGGAGGGGGCCCGCCGCCGATTACGGCTGCCCCAGCCGCTCCGCCTCGGGACACTCGCCCGTGGTGGGGAGATCTTCGGCTTCGCTGCTGGTGCTCACGCTGGCCAGGCGGGTGCTCACCGCGCCGATCGAAGCCAGCTGAACCGTTTCCTCCCAGCTGTGGTGGTCTTCCCCATCGATCTCGTGGTAGCGGATCGTGACCCCACCATCACTCACCTCCACCACCAGCGCCTCTTCGATCCAGCGCTGTTGGTCGCGCAGATAGATCCACACCGGCCGCTGGTCGGCGGCGAACTGATCGAGCTTGCGGCTCAGCATCGGACCCGCGGCGAATAGGTTCGATCCTAGGCATAACGCCAGCTTCCGCCGTATCGGCCATGACCAGCAGCCCCCCTTCCCTGACCTTCCCATCCACGCCCCTACCCACCGAGGCGATCCGGCTGCAGCTGCGCACCTGGCCCGAGGTGGAGACCTACCTCGAGCATTGCCGGGGCGTGATCGTGCCCCTGGGATCCACCGAACAGCACGGCCCCACTGGGGCGATCGGCACCGATGCCCTCACCGCCGAAGCGGTGGCCCTGGAGGTGGGGCGCCGCAGCGGCTTGCTGGTGACCCCAGCCCAGGCCTTCGGCATGGCCGAACACCACCTCGCCTTTGCCGGCACGGTGAGCCTCCAGCCCGCCACCTTGATGGCGGTGCTTCACGACGTGGTGCTCTCCCTGGCCCGCCATGGCTTCGAGCGCATCTACATGATCAACGGCCACGGCGGCAACATCGCCACCGGCCGGGCCGCTTTCGCCCAGGCCTACGCCACCGCCGCGGCCCGCGGACTGCCGGGGGCGGACCGGCTGCGCTGCCGCCTGGCCAACTGGTTCACGGCGGCACCGGTGCTCCATCTGGCGCGGGAGCTCTACGGCGAGCGGGAGGGCCACCACGCCACCCCCAGCGAGATCGCCCTCACCCTGCACCTGGAGCCCAGCCTGGAGGCGGTCCAGCGCCCCCTTCCCGAGGCGGCCCCGGCCGGACCGATCCATGGACCAGATGATTTTCGCCGTCGCCACCCCGATGGCCGCATGGGCTCCGATCCCTTCCTGGCCCGCCCCGACCATGGGGCCCGCTTCCTCGACACCGCCGCCAGCGCCCTGGTGGAGGACCTGCGCGAGTTCCTCGCCGTTTAGGTTGAAACCCACCAACCCAGGGCAGACGATGGGCAAGATTTCGGCCGACGACGTGCGCAAGGTGGCCCAGCTGGCCCGCCTGGAGCTGCCCGAAGCCACCATCGCCACCTACACGGCCCAGCTTGAGCGGATCCTTGAGTACGTGGCCCACCTCGAGCAGGTGGACACCGAGGGGGTGCCCCCCACCACCCGGGCGGTGGAGGTGGTGAACGTGAGCCGCGACGATCGGGTCGACCCCACCCCGGTGCGGGAGGAGCTGCTCGACCTGGCGCCGGAGCGGGAAGGGGATTTCGTGCGGGTGCCGAAGATCCTGGCCGACTAATCCAGCGCTAAACCCACGGCGCCAAGCCAGCTGGCCCGGCGGCGCCGCTTCGCCCGGACTCAGCGGTGCGGGGAGACGGCGGTGCGGTGCAACAAATCGAGCACCCGGCGGCGGGCATGGCGCGTGGGCATCAGGGCCGCTAGGGGCCTGAGGCGGCTGCGCTGGCGTTTGTGGCTGCGAATGCCGAGAAAGATGTCGTAAATGAAGTTGAGACCATCGTGGCGGCTTTCAAAAAAGCCGAGCCGCTGGGGTGAGCCCTTGGCATCGAGAAGGTGGCGGGTGGCGTGGTACGCCGGCCGGTATTCAAACCAGGGAATGGAGGGCCAAAGATGGTGAATTAGATGATAGTTCTGGCCCATGATCAGCCAATTCATCAACCTGCCGGGATAGACGCGGGCATTGTGCCAACGGTTGCGGGAGCGGAAAGGGCGATGGGGCAAATAATCGAAGAAAAGCCCCAGGGTTACGCCCACCATCAGGGCCGGGGCAAACCAGCAGTTGAAGACGAAGGGCAGAAAATTGTAGCGGGCCGCCATAACCACGATGCCGATGAAGATCAAGCGGGCCACCAGCCATTCGATCAGCTCATGGCCCCGCCAGAGACGACGGCGAAAGAAGAAAACCTCGTGATAAAAGAAGCGCGGCGCAATCAGCCAAAGCGGCCCGAAGGTGCTCACAATGTGGTCGGGATCGTGCTTGGGATCATTCACATGGGCGTGGTGCTGCAGATGCACGCGGGTGAACACCGGAAAGCTGAAACCCAGCAACAGGGCGGCACCATGGCCCATCACCGCATTGCAGAGGCGGTTGGGATGGGCGGCGTTGTGGCAGGCGTCGTGGATCACGGTGCCCTCCAGGTGAAGGGCCAGGAAGCCGAGGGCCAACAGGGGGGGCAGGGGCCAGCCGCCAACGAACCAGCCCCAGATGGTGAGGGCCGCCAGGCCATAGCCCGCCAAGAAAAGACCCACCGTGGGGTTCCAGGGCGCCGGGGGATCAAGGAATTCCCTGGGAACGCTCCGCGGCGGTGCCACGGCGCGATGGGCAGCAGCTGGGTCGGCGAGGCCTGATGGGAGGGTGGCTGCCGGCATGCGTGTCAGGGCCTGGGACATCTCCTGAAACGGAACCTGATCACCGGAGGCTCACCAGACTACGAACTTCCGGGCCGGGATTGCAGACCGGCGACCCAGGCGGACCCAGCCGATCAGAGCGGAACGCACTCCGGCAGCAGCGGGGCCAGCTGGCCCAACCGGGAGCGAAGCGTGCTCTCCAGCATGGTGACGGCGGGTTGATCGGCCTGATCCAACCGCACCACTAGGGCGCCGCCGTTGTGGAAGGGAGGCTCGCCATCCAGCACGCAAAGCCCAGGGTTGGCGAGGCGATTGAGGGGAGTGGAACAGGCGAGGCTGAGCTGATCGGCGATACGCCCCTCCCAGCTGGCGCTGTCGTAACGGCGCATCTCGGTGGCCACCCCACCGAAGCCCCTGGCATGGAACAGGGCCCGGGAGCGGAGGTAACCCTCCTCCGGCAAATCGAGGCTGGGAAACCGCAGAAGATCGGCCTGGCTGAGGCCCCGCTCGCCGGCAAGGGGATGGCACGGATCCACCACCAGCTGCACCGGAGACCTCCAGAGCGGCACCACCACCAGCTCAGCAGTGGCGCTGGCGGGCAAGTCCTCGACCGCATCGGTGATCCAGGCATCGATCACCCGCTCGCGCAGGAGCTGCACGGGCCGATCCACGCCCACGTGGTCGAAGGTGCCGCCCAGCCAACCCGCCGGCATGGGGTCCAGCAACCGAGTCGAACCCACTGGAAAGGCTTCGATGCGCAGCAGCCCATGGCCCAGGAAGCGGCCAAGTTGGTGCAGGTGGCGCTCCAGGGCCAGCAGGGGGGTGATGTTGCACTCCCATTCCCCCTCATGGCGCCCCATCGCGATGCCAAAGCTCTCGCGGCAGCAGGCCAGGCGACGGGACACCGTGGCCTGATGGCAACCCATGGCAGCCGCCGCAAGTTGGCCAGTGCGGCGCCAAAGGAGGTAATCGAGGGCTTCGAGCTGCTCGCGATCAACCATCCCTTCTAACGACTCCCTACAGCAACTGTAGACAGCTGATCAGAGCTGTGGGTCAAGCCAAGGCCACGTCTTGGTAGCGACGGCCACAAGCCAGTGCTCGCAGAGGGTTGCTGGGGAGCTGGATGAACAAAAAAGGCGCCGGCATCTGCCGACGCGATATGCAGCAAAGTTTGGACTTTTGCATCGCCAATGCACATTTCTTTTGTTCATCCCCCGGCTGCTTCTGACCAACCCCAGCCCTGCGTCCTGACGACGCGCCCCCGGCCCTTCCTCCAGGACCGTGCGTGCCGACCAACCATGCCCACCGGGGGACTTGAACCCCCACGACCTGAGCCACTGGAACCTAAACCCAGCGCGTCTACCAATTCCGCCAGGTGGGCGTGGGCCGACTTTAGGCAGACGCCGCAGAATGGGGTCAACGTTGGGCGCTGAACTGGCCATGGTCGCCACCCTCGGCGGACTCCTCGCCCTGCCCCTGGGCCTGCTGGTGCTGCTGCTCCCCCTCCTGGCCACCGAACTCAGCCGCCCCCGGGATTCGGCCTGGGGGGCGGTGGTGCTCCTGCTGGGACTGGTGCTGGTGACCAGTGCCGACCGGCTCACCGGCGCACCGATGCTGGGAGTGGTGTGCGGAGGCCTGCTGATCGGCCGGCTGAGCGCGGAGGTGGGCCAGGCCCGCTGGCGCCAGCTCACCCCGGAGGAACAGCAGCGGCTGGGCTCCCTGGAGCGCTGGACCACCAGCTTCGGCCAGCTGGGGGCCACCTTGGCCGGCCTGGGCCAGCAGCTCACGGCCGCGGCCGGGGGCCTCGGCCAGGGCCTGGGCAGCGGCACGGGCGGATCCAGCAGCTCCTCCTTGCCAGCCCCAGCCACGGAGAAACCGAAGGCGAAGGGCAAAGCCAAGGGCAAACGCTGGGTG
>JBAXOO010000168.1:0-4614 GCA_037133235.1 Cyanobium sp. ELA507 | reverse complement strand
CCGTGATCGCCGCCTGCTGGTTCAGCCCCGACAGGCTGGTGATGTCGCTGTTGGCACCCTTGGCCGCGCGGTTGCCCGCCGCCGTGTCGGCGTAGGCCGTCGTGGCCACCTGGGTGCTGTTCGTGCCCGCCGAGGCGGTCGGCGCCGTCGGCGTGCCCGTCAGGGCTGGCGAGGCCAGAGGGGCCTTGGCGGCCAAGGCCGTGTTCAGGTCGCTCTGGCTGGAGAGCGTGCCGCCGATGCCCCCCCAGGCGGCCGCAGCGGCCGGGCTGGTCCAGCTGAGGCTGCCGCTGCCGTTGGTGGTGAGCACCTGGTTGGCGCTGCCCGCGGTGCTGGGCAGGGTCAGGGTGACGCTGGCCGCGATGGAATCCGGGGCCTTCACGGCCACGTAGGTGCTGCCCAGGCCGCTCAGCTCCTGGAAGCGCACCTCGCCCGTGTTCCCGCCAGCCGGACCGTAGGAGCCCACCGTGATCGCCGCCTGCTGGTTCAGCCCCGACAGGCTGGTGATGTCGCTGTTGGCGCCCTTGGCGGCCTTGGCGTTGAAGGTGCTCCAGTCGGCCGCGCTCAGGGCGCCCCGGTTGGTGGCCGAGGCCGTGGGCACGTTCAGGGTGATCACGGGCGTGGAGGTCCCGCTGGCCACCGTGGAGGACAGGTCCGTCCCGCTGGTGCCCAGGGTCAGGGCGGCCACGCTGGTGACGGTCCCCGCGCTGCTGGCCACGGAGCCCAGCTGGCCGTTGGCGTCGATCACCACGGTCTGGGTGCCCGTGAGGCTGCCCACCCCCCGGATCCCCGCGATGAAGGCCCGGCTCTGCCCCGCCAGGGTGGCGCCGCTGCCCGAGAGGGCCCTCCCGATCCGCAGGGTGTGGGCCTCGTCCGCCGCGGCCGCGTCCACGGCGCTGCCCAGCAGGATGTTGTGGCTGCCCGTGGTCAGGCTGGTCCCGGCGCCGTAGCCCAGGAGGGTGTTGCTCTTTCCTGTGGTGATGGAGGTCCCCGAGGCCACCCCCAGGGAGGTGTTGAACTTCCCGGAAATCCCCGGCCCGGTGCCCAGGGCCAGGTTCCCCCCTTCGTCCTCCGTGAGGCTCCCCATTTGCTGGAGCACCAGCTGGCCGTCGATCCGGAAGGCGTACCCGGACCCCACGTTCACATCCCCCTGGACATCCAGGGCGTGGGCCGGGGTGGCGGTCCCGATGCCCACATTCCCCGTGTTGTTGTTGAGGATGTCGATGCCCGAGAACACCCAGGAGGCCGTCGGGAGCGCGGCCCAGCCGGCGGCGCCGCCGCTGGAGGTGAGCACCGTCCCGCTGGCCCCCACCGCCGTCAGCCCCGTACCGCCGCTGCCCACTCCGAGGGTGGCGGAGAGGCCCGAGGCCGTGCCCGACACGTTGCCCACCACATTGCCCGTGAGCGGGCCCGCGAAGGCCGGGGCCGTCACCGTCCCCGTGAAGGTGGGGGACGCGAGGGGAGCCTTGGCGCTGAAGGCGGCCCAGTCCGCTGCGGTGAGGTAGCCAGGCACGCCGGAGGCCGCGGCGGCCATGCTGATGGCCGGCGTCGTCCCGCCGCTGGACACCACCGGCGCCGTCCCCGTCACGGCGGTCACCGTGCCGCTGGTGATGGGCGTGCCGTTCACCCGGAAGGCCCCCGACACGTTCACGTCGCCCGTCACATCCAGGGGGTAGCCAGGACTTGCGGTCCCGATGCCGACCCGCCCGGCGGCGTTGATCCGCATGGCCTCGGTGAAGGTGGTGCCGTCGGCCTTCGAGACGCTGCCGAAGGCCAGGTGGCCGTTGCTGGAGAAAAAGGCGCGCAGCTCGGCGCTGCCGATGCCGAAGCCATAGTAGTCCTTGAGGACCGGGTCCTCGTAGACCAGCAGCTGCTTGGGGTTGGCCGCCGTACCGAAGGAGAGCAGGGACCCGGGCGTCGCGGTCCCGATGCCCACGTTGCCCGTGAAGGCTGGCGAGGCCAGGGGCGCGAAGGAACTGGCCACGAAGGCCGTCGTCGCCAGCTGGGTGCTGCTGGTGCCGCTGGCGGCCGTGGGGGCCGTGGGCGTACCCGTGAAGGCGGGCGAGGCCAGGGAGGCCTTGGCGGCGAAGGCGGCGAAGTCCGTGGCCGCGAGGTAGCCGTCCACCCCCGCCGTGGCCTTGGCCATGCTGATGGCCGGCGTCGTCCCGCCGCTGGACACCACCGGTGCCGTCCCCGTCACGGCGGCCACCGTCCCGCTGGTGATGGGCGTGCCGTTCACCTTGAACCCGCCGGTGATGTCCACGTCGCCCGTCACGGCCAGGCCCCCGCTGGTCAGGCGCATCGTCTCCGTGAAGGCCGTCCCGTCGGTGCGGTTGATGGTCCCGAAGGTCATCGCGGCCGTGGCCGGCACGAAGGCCCGGAGCTCGCCCGCCTGGATGCCGAAGCCGTACCGGTCCTTGTGGCCGAAGCCGTCGGCCTCGTACATGAGCAGCTGCTGCGCGTTGGCGTTGGCCCCGAAGGACAGCGGGGCCCCCGGCGTGGCGGTCCCGATGCCCACGCTGCCCGCGGTGTAGGAGAGGCTGCTGCCGCGGGTGCTCCAGGGGCCCGTGGCGGGGGTGGTCCACACCAGGCCCGAGCCGTTGGACCCCAGCACCTGACCACCAGCTCCCACTGCCGTCAGGCCCGTTCCGCCGCTGGCCACCCCGAGAGTGGCGGAGAGCCCCGAGGCCGTGCCCGAGACGTTGCCCACCACATTGCCCACCACATTGCCTGTGAGGGGGCCGGCGAAGGCGGGGGCGGTCACCGTGCCCGTGAAGGTGGGACCGGCCAGGGGCGCGGCCCCGGCGATGTCCGCGAGCTGGATGGAACTCATGGCCGCGTTGGTGCCGTCCGAGCGCAGGTACCGGCCGCTGGACTGAGTGCCCGTCAGGGCGTTGATCGCGGCCTGGGCCGTGGTCGCCCCCGTGCCGCCGCTGGCGATGGGCAGGGTGCCCGTCACCTCGCTGGCCAGGTTCACCGATGCGCCGTTGCTGGCGGCGGTGAGCCGACCCTGGGCGTCCACCGTCACACTGGCCCGGGTGTAGCTCCCGGCGGTCACCGCCGTGTTGGCCAGGGCGACGGTCCCGGTGCTGGTGATGGGCCCGCCCGTGAGCCCCGTGCCCGTGGCCACGCTGGTGACGGTTCCCGAGGCGCTGCTGGTGCCGAAGGGCCCCGTCCAGGCCGCGCCGCTGTGCTGGTACAGGCCGGCCGTGCCGTCGGTCTGGTACACCAGCAGGCCCGCCGCCGGGCTCACCATCGCCGTCCGCTGGGCCTGGGTCATCCGCGGCGGCAGGAAGCCCTTGGTGGTGCTCGCCAGCTCCAGGACCGCCGTGGGGCTCGGCGTCCCGGTCCCCACCGCCACCGAACCGGCCGTGTAGACCGCGTCGTTCACGGTCAGGATGAACGGGCTGGCCCCAGTGGCCCCCGTCTCACCCTTCGCCCCGGCGGGACCCTGGGGGCCGATGGGACCGATGGGCCCCGCCGGGCCCGTCGCCCCGGTGCTCCCCGCCGGGCCCCGCAGTACCGACGGATCGAAGGGGGACCACTTGCCCGCATTGAAGCCCAGCACCTGCCCGTTGCCCGGGCCGCTGGTGCCGAAGTCCAGGGGCAGCCCCAGGAGAGCTGCCACCTTGGTCTGGTTCTGGGTCCCCGTCATGTCCCCGGAGAAGGGTCCCATCACCTCCCACGATGCCCGGGCTTGGAAGGCCGGCACCAGGTCGATGTCGGGGGAGAGGGTCTCGCCGCCCACGGTCATCCGCAGCTTGAGGTCCGACTTGCCCACGATGTCCGCCGACAGCACCGGCATCCCGGTCCCCCCCAGCACCAGGGCGTACAGGCCGCTGGCCACCGTCAGGCTCAGGGTCCCCGAGTTCCATAGCTCCGCGCCTGCGCTGTTGCGCACTGAGAACACGAAGGTCCGCACCCCGCTCACCGGCGCACCGCCCTCCAGCAGCCGGCCCTGGTAGGGGATCTTCGGGGTCGGGGCCGCGTCCGAAGCCACGGCGGGCTGGACTTCCTGGGCCCGGACGGTGGGCCCGGCCACCAGCAGGAGGGTCAGGGCGGAGGGGATGCGCATGGAAGGTCTCCAGGGGGGAGCAGGACTGGATCGAGCGGAAGGTCGGCGGAACCTGGCGCGGCGGGAGCGGTTCCCGGTCTGCCGCGGATGCCGGCGAACCCGTTACCTTCTCTGCCGCCTTTCGGCCCATGGCCTCCCCCCTGCTCATGACGAGCCCTGACTAGATGGGAAGCCGATAAGGAATCAATTCCTATTGGCCGTATTACCTAACTATTTCTGTTGAACCGGGCATCCGCACCTCCAGCAGGATGGGCGGACCGGTGCGGAGCGCGGTTCCACCTCGGCCCCTGAGCCCGGGGTCCCCTTGGACGGACCCAGGGACCGCCCTCCTTCGGCAGCCTCGTCAGGATCCCGTCCACCTCGGCCCGCAGGGCGCTGCTCCAGCTCTGGAGCGCCTCCAGGGTCTTCCGCTGCTTCTGGGCTTCGTTGAGCAGCATGGGCGGCAGCAACTGGTAGGCCACGGTCTGGATCTGGCCGTCCTTGTCCGGGAGGGTCGTCTCGGAGACCACCTGGTCCACCTCCTCGGCGATGAGGCCGTACTG